>JACCZJ010000004.1 GCA_013696065.1 Nocardioidaceae bacterium | reverse complement strand
GTTATGGCCTGCTCGCCATGGTGTTGACGCGTCCGGCCGCTGGTGTGCGGGCGCTGGGAGAGCTCTTGGCGTCAGCCTTGATCGGAGTGGCTGGGGCGGTCGTGGTGTTCGCGTATGACGTCGAACTGCGGCCCTTCCGCTTCCGAGCGCTGGTGCTCTCAGCAGTGCTTGTCGGCGGCTTGTTGTTGGCTTGGCGGCTGGGTTATGGCTTGCACAGTCTGGGGCGGCGCGGATTGAGCCTGATAGCGGTGGGGGTCGTGATCCTCTTCGGCTCGTTCGCCTATGTGCAAGCTATCCGTACCTGGGGGTCTCCCGGTGTGGCCGAGGGCCTGGTCGATTTCAAGTCGCGGGTGAGCGATCTGCTGGGGGCGGCCCCCAGACCGGTCGAGGCATTCGTGGGTTTCCCCGCTTTGGTATGGGGCGTGTGCATTCGAGCTCAGCGCAGACAGGGCTGGTGGATGTGTGCTTTCGGCGCGCTGGGTGCGTCTGGGTTCGCCACATCACTGGTGCAACCCGCGGTGTCGCTTTCCCACAGCATTCAGTCCTCCGCGTACAACGTCGTGATCGGCGCTATCGTCGGGTCAATGCTCGTCATGCTGGACGGGTGGATCAGCGCGCGAGGTGTCTCGCAGGACCCATCGCCCACGCTCGACACGGCTGGCACAGCCCACAGACCTGAGCCGAGTCGGTTCGCTCCCTTGCTCTAGCCGCCCGGAGCCGGTTGGCACCTCTTGCGCCAGTCACTGGAGCCGGCTCGCCCCCCTGCTCTCGTCGCCCAGGCTTCAGTGGGAGACTTTTCGTCGGCGTGCCCGCCCGGGGCTCGCCTTGGAGGGGTGCCGGAGCGGCCTATCGGAACCGCCTTGAAAGCGGTCGCTGGCAGTGATGTCAGCCGCGGGTTCAAATCCCGCCTCCTCCGCCGAAGCCAGTCCCGACTGGAGGGTGGGTCCCATTGTTCCGTCAAGAAGTGAAGGCGATGCCGGTGGTTGCACCAGACCCGGTGAGGGGAGTAGACGCCCATGCCTGAGGACATGCCGGGGTCGACCGCTGCGCATGGGTCGGGCGGTGCGACCGCATCGACGTACCGGCTTGGTCTGGCGCACCTCCTCCGGGCCTGCGCACCGCTGTGCCTGGTGCTCGGTGTGACGTGGCTGGTGGTAGCGCTGCTCGACGCCGCGGCGCCTGTCCGCGTGGTTTTGACGGTCATCACCGTGGGCGTATTGGCGCTCTGTGCCCTGTTCCTGCTTCGTCCCCCCGCCGTTTTGCGACTGACCACTGAGGGATATGCCATCAGTCTGGTGCGCGGCGCCGGCGTCAAGGCTGCTCCGTGGTCCGAAGTCGCGTCGGTTGCCACCCAACCGGTCGGCGGAGCCACATCGCTGGTCATCACGCTCCGAAACGGTCGTACGTCGATTATGCCGCTGTCGTTGCTGGGCGCCCAGCAAGCAACAGCCCAAGGAGATGTACGCGTGCGGCTCAACAGCGCTCACGGCTATCGCCGCCTCACCCAACCCTGACGCTGCTGAGCCCGCGATTGGAGTCGATCGGCGCTTGGTGGGTATCCTGTGGCGTCGCCGCGAGGCGGTGTGGAGGTGTCGCATAGTGGCCTAGTGCGCCCGCCTGCTAAGCGGGTTGAGGGTAATCCCCTCTCGCGGGTTCAAATCCCGCTACCTCCGCCACCTGACGCGAAGCAAGGATCCGAGCCTCACGTAGCTAGAGCGACGTCCAACTCGGATCCTTGCCAGTCACCCTTCCATGTCTTCGGCGGCTTGGCTGGCCGCCCCTCGAAGCTCCGACCAGCGCAAACGGGTGGCGCACGTCGCTCCAGTTACGCCAGACGGCGGTCTGGGGTCTACCCCTGCGCAAGGATTGGCGGGTCACGTCGTCGGGCTAGGCCGTACACCAATTATTGCGATGATGACGAGGGCGGTGTGGCGTCGTGGCGCGCCCGCTCGGGCGTTCGACGGGTGTCGGGCAAGTTGGGCGCACGCGTCAGCGGGTGGCGGGCAGCCGGGAGAACGGGGCGACGACCAGATCGCCCGACACCCCGATCGTGACGGGCTGCAGACCCAGCGCCACACCGTCTCGATAGGTGATGAGGGTGACCTGCGCGTCGCGCCGCAGCTTGGTGCCCAGCGCGACGGCGTAGGCGGCCCCGCCCGTCGTACCGTTTGTGTAGGTCACGCCCACCTCGCCATCGACCTCAGAGACCACGTCGGGGCCGACTTGTACGTGCAGATGTCCCGACAACAGGAGGTCGGCGCAGCCTCGCTCGAGGGCCGGTGTGCCGAGGTCGGGATCATGAACGATCAAGGTGCTGACCCGCTCGCCAGCCGCATCAGCTTCGCACGCAGTATCAGCCAATTGCGCTGCCTGGTCTTCGAAGCTGATCCCGACTGGAGTGCGCCAGCTCCCGAGTCCGCTGCTTCGCGGGTCGGCGATGCCGAGCAGCCGTATGCCGTCTGAGGTCTCCACGGGTTCACCGGTCAGGACGGTAAACCCCGCATCGTCGAAGTGTGCGGGAACGAACTCCCCGTTGTCGTGGTTGCCTGGCACGACATATGCCCCGTCGAAACCACTGAACTCGTCAACGAGCGAGTCGAGGCTGAACGTCTCCCACGGCTCGCCGGTCGACGTGTCATCTCCTGCATCGAAGAGCAGGGTGGCTCCGCCTGCAGTGGCGATGGCATGCGCCACCGGGTCCATGCCGACGTTGTCATGGCGGTCACTCACCAGCAGGGCAACCGTCTCGTCGAGGGTGGGCTGGCGCAGCGAACCGGTGAGCCCAAGAGCCCGATCGGCGATGTCTTGGT
>JACCZJ010000497.1 GCA_013696065.1 Nocardioidaceae bacterium | reverse complement strand
CGTCGTCCCCGGCGCTCGACTGCCGGCGTACTTCGGTATGACTCAGACTATCGGTCGATTCGCTTCGCCCTCAGCCGCGGCAGGCTTCATGCAGGACGTCATGTCAGCCGTGCGGGCCTGTGGCGATCGCCTGCGCACCATCGATGTCGAGGTCGACGAGCGGGTGGAGTTCGCAGATGTCACCGGACGGGTATGGCGGATTGAGGTGGCGACGTCACCCAAAGTCCGCTTGGTCTTCCGCACCGCCTTGCTCCGCTACCGCGGCACTGTCACCCAGCTGACCTTCACGCCAGCGGCCAGGGCAGACACGGGTCACGACGGCTACGTGGCCGTCGTCGTGCCCCGAGCGGCGCAGCGCCTCACGCAGTGAGGACTCTGTCTCCAGGGTGACTCAGACTCTGGGTGACTCAGACTTTGGTGCTCGTCTCGTTCATCGCTTTGCGCGCCACGATCCCGAGGGCGATCATGCCCAGTCCCAAGCCGAGGTGCAGCCAGTTGTCGGCATCGTTGAGGGGCACGAAGTTCGCGGCACTCTTCTGGTCGATGAGCAAGCCATAAACCCACAGCACGAGATAAACCGCACCGCCGCCGATGAGGTAGGTAACAGCCGTGCGCGCCTTCCGACCCATGGCCAAGCCGGCGACGCCATACAGCAGGTGGACGAGGTTGTGCAGCACCGAGACTTCGAACAGGTCGAGGAGTCTGGCCTCGCCTTCGTGACCTGCGAACGGCAAGGTGTCGTAATTAGTGGTCACTCCGGGGATGAATCCCAGCACGCCGACCAGGAGGAAGGTCGCTCCGACCAAGGTCGCAAGCAAACGCGGAAGGTTGCTACCCGCCGTCGTCGTATTGTTGGTTGTGCCGATGCTGTGACTGCCCTGCGCCATCGAGTTGCTCCTTGAGAGATTGAAATAGACGTCGTTTCAATCACCTAGGTACCCGGGGATGCTTGGGATATGCAGCGTGGGTCGGGGCCGCGCTGCATGGTGGGCTACTGCGACTGCAGGAGGTCCCGCATCAGCTGGGCTGTTGCCGACGGGGTCTTCCCGACCTTGACCCCGGCCGCTTCGAGCGCTTCTTTCTTGCCTTCGGCCGTGCCAGACGAACCAGACACGATGGCGCCGGCATGGCCCATGGTCTTGCCCTCAGGTGCGGTGAACCCGGCTACATAGCCGACCACGGGCTTTGTGATGTGCCCTGAGATGTAGGCCGCCGCCCGCTCCTCGGCGTCCCCGCCGATCTCGCCGATCATGACGACCGCATCGGTCTCGGGGTCGTCCTCGAAGGCCTGCAGCGCGTCAATGTGCGTGGTGCCGATGATCGGGTCACCACCGATGCCGACAGCCGACGAGAAGCCGAAGTCGCGAAGCTCGTACATCATCTGATAGGTCAAGGTGCCGGACTTCGACACTAAGCCGACGCGCCCGGCCTTGGTGATGTCGGCAGGGATGATGCCGGCGTTGGACTTGCCCGGGCTGATGAGCCCTGGGCAGTTCGGCCCGATAATGCGCGATGAGCCCTTCGACTGGGCGTAGGCGAAGAACTCGGCGGTGTCTTTGACCGGCACCCCCTCGGTGATCACGACGATGAGGGAGATACCGGCGTCCACGGCCTCTATGACGGCCCCGCGGCAGAACTTCGGCGGCACGAAGACCACGGACACGTCAGCGTCGACGGCTTCGACAGCTTCGCTCACTGAGCTGAAGACAGGCACCGAGGCGCCTTCGAAGTCCACGCTCTGGCCGCCCTTGCCGGGCGTGACACCTCCGACGATGTTGGTGCCGGAGTTGAGCATCCGCTGGGTGTGCTTGGACCCCTCGGAACCGGTCATGCCCTGCACGATGACCTTGCTGGCTTCGGTCAAAAAAATCGCCATCTCGCTCAGCCCTTCGCTTCGCTGCCGGCGGCAGCCAGTTCAGCGGCGCGGTCGGCCGCGCCATCCATCGTGTCGACCAGCGTGACCAGCGGATGATTGGCCTGCTCCAAAATGCGTCGGCCTTCGACCACGTTGTTTCCGTCGAGGCGTACGACGAGCGGCTTGCTGGCCGAGTCACCCAAGATGCCCAGCGCACTGACGATCCCGTTGGCGACCGCGTCACAGGCGGTGATCCCGCCGAAGACGTTCACGAACACGCTCTTGACCTGCTGGTCACCCAAGATGATGTCCAGGCCGTTCGCCATCACCTCTGCCGAGGCGCCCCCACCGATGTCGAGGAAGTTGGCCGGCTTGACTCCGCCATGCGCCTCCCCCGCATACGCGACGACGTCGAGGGTCGACATGACAAGGCCGGCGCCGTTGCCGATGATGCCGACGGCGCCGTCGAGCTTGACATAGTTGAGACCCTTTTCCTTGGCCTTGGCCTCCAGCGGGTCAGCGGCCGCGGAATCCTCGAAAGCAGCGTGCTCGGTGTGGCGGAAGTCGGCATTGGTGTCGAGGGAGATCTTGCCGTCGAGAGCCTCCAGGTGCCCGTCCCCAAGCCGGACCAGCGGGTTGACCTCGACCAGACCCGCGTCTTCCTCGACGAACACCGTCCACAGCTTGCGGATCAGGTCCACCGCCTCGTCGGCCACCTCCGCGGGGAAGCGGGTCGCCTCGACTATCTCGCGGGCCTTGGCCTCGTCGACACCGACCAAGGGGTCGATGGCGACCTTGGCCACCGCGTCAGGGTTCGTGCGGGCCACCTCTTCGATCTCCACGCCGCCCTCGATGCTGGCGATGCACAGATAGTTGCGGTTCGCGCGGTCCACGAGGAACGAGAAGTAGTATTCCTCGGCGATGTCAGCAGTGGGAGCAATCAGGACGCGGTGGACGGTATGGCCTTTGATGTCCATGCCGAGGATCTCGTTGGCCTTCGCCACCGCTTCTTCAGGGTTCTCGGCCAGCTTGACACCCCCGGCTTTGCCGCGTCCGCCAGCCTTTACCTGCGCCTTGACGACGACTCGGCCGCCGAGTTCCTGGGCCGCGTCCCGGGCATCCGCCGCGTTCTCGACGACGACGCCCAGCGTCACGGGCACGCCGTGCTTCGCGAACAGCTGCTTGGCTTGGTATTCCATCAGGTCCATGAGACATGCCGTCCTTTTCGATGCACTCATCGTCGATGAGTGGGCGATCGCTGCTGGAAGGAATCGTGTGGAGCCTAGCCAGAGAACCGTCATTTGTCAGTGGAGGGGTGCCTGCCCGACGTCGGTGCCCGGACATCGAGCAGCCTGCTCCGTTTGAGAGACAGGGTTGAATGGGGCTATGTCCAAGACAGGTGTGTCAGCTGAGCAGATTGTGGTCGAATCCGAGGGGCTGCGCCTCGCTGCCTGGCAAGGCCCCGGGACCGGTCCCACGGTCGCCTTCGTGCACGGGTTCCCTGACACGCACGCGGTCTGGCAGCCCGTGGTCGAGCGGCTTGCGGACCGCTTCCGCTGCGTCACGTATGACGTCCGGGGCGCCGGCGCCTCCGACTCGCCCTCGACCCGAGAGGGCTACCACGTCAGCCACTTGGTCACCGATCTGGTGGCGGTAGTCGATGCCTGCGCGCCCGCGGAGCCGGTGCACCTCGTCGGCCACGACTGGGGCTCGGTGCAGTCATGGGAGGCGGTGTTCGCCGAGTCAAGCGACCCACGTCTCGAGGGCCGCATCGCGTCGTACACGAGCATCAGCGGGCCGGCGCTCGCACACATGGCCGCCTTTGCCAAGACGGCGCGCGACGGCGACTGGCGGCACCGACAGGAGTGGCTGGTCCAGCAGCTGCACTCCTGGTACGTCTACGCCTTCCAGTTGCCGCTGCTGCCGGAGCTGGCGCTGCGCACACGTGCGACGCGGCAGCTGGCAGCCTCCCGGAAGGCCGGGAGGACGTGGCCTGCGGCCACCCTGGCTGCCGACACGGTCCACGGGCTGGAGCTCTACCGCGCCAACCTGCGAGGCGACGCGCGGAGCCTGCGCCCGGGCGGAGTCCGTCAGGGCCAGCGCGCGCGGACCCGATTGCCGGTGCAGCTCGTGGTCCCGCTGCGCGACCCCTACATCACTCCTGCTGCGACGCGCGAGGTACACCGGTTCGTTCCCAACCTGACCCGGGTCAAGATCGACGCCGGCCACTGGGTGCAACAGACCGATCCAGACAGGGTGGCCGCCCTCATCGGCGACTTCGCCTCTGCTCATCGGGCGATCGCCTCATGACCACCATCGCCGAGCTGATCGTCAAGGGTCTGGCCGACCACGGCGTGCGCACTATCTGGGGCGTGGTCGGTGATGCGCTCAACCCGGTCACCGAGGCGATTCGTCGAGAGGAACGGCTGGAGTGGATCGGCGTACGCCACGAGGAGGTGGGCGCGTTCGCGGCCGCCGCGCAGGCGCAACTGACGGGCACCATCGGCGTCTGCATGGGTACCGTCGGACCGGGCTCTATCCACCTGCTCAACGGACTGTACGACGCGAAGAAGTCGCATGCCCCCCTGCTCGCCATCTGTGGCCAGGTGCCGATGGCCGAGATCGGCAGCGACTACTTCCAGGAGGTGAACAACGACGTCCTGTTCAGCGATGTAGCCGTCTTCGCGCAGACGGTGACGAGCCCCAGCCAGCTGCCCCATCTGTTCGAGCAGGCGGTCAACGCTGCCACGAGTCATCGCGGCGTCTCCGTCCTGACGCTGCCCG
>JACCZJ010000493.1 GCA_013696065.1 Nocardioidaceae bacterium | reverse complement strand
GTCGAAGCGTCTTGGGCCGCACTTGTCGACGCGGTCACCTACGGACTCCGCCGCACCCTCAGCGCCACCCCACCTCCCGTTGAGAGGTCAGTCGCCTCCCGTTGAGTGGTCAGCCGCCTCCCGTTGAGTGGTCAGTCGCCTCCCGTTGAGAGTTCAGCTGGTCACCGCTCATCCGGCTGGTGCGGGCTCATCGGGCGAGGCGATGTGCAGCAGGGGCATGAACCAGTGCACCAATGGGCCGATGGTCAACACGAACGCCAAAGTCGCGATCCCGAGGGTGCCACCGAGCGCGAAGCCCGTCGCCACCACCACCACCTCGATGGCGGTTCGGACCAGCCTGACGGAGCCGCCGGTTCGCCGTACGAGGCCTGTCATCAGCCCATCGCGGGGGCCAGGTCCAAACCGCGCCCCGATGTAGAGGGCAGTGGCCAACGCGTTGACCACGATGGCCACAACCACGTAGACGGCACGCAGCCACATTTGGTCCGGCGTCGGCATCAGCCAGACAGACGCGTCGAGGGCCGGTCCAATGGTGAGCACGTTGGACACCGTCCCGAGCCCAGGACGCTCCCGCAGTGGCAGCCACAAGAGCAGGACGCCCGCGCCGGCGATGACCGACCAGATTCCGATCGTGAGCCCCCAATGGCGGGCAAGCCCTTGATGCAGCACGTCCCAGGGCAGGACCCCTAGTTTGGCTTCGACGAGCAATGCCTCCGACCAGCCGAAGATCACCAAGCCGGCGTACAAAGAGACGATGCGGCGCACCAGTCGCGACCGAGACTCAGTAGGCATCCGCGCAAGCTTAGGGGCCGACTCCGAAGGTCATGCTTCGGGGAGCGGAGGGCACGGGGATGGGTTGAGTGCCTCGTCGCAGACTGCAATGAGGCGTCGTCGCAGGTCGACTGAGCGTTGCGCGAAGGCGCGTTGTGCCGCGACATACTCGGCCTTGCCAGCGGCGGTTTCGATGCGGATCGGTGTCACCCCGAGGTCGCTCAGATCGTATGGCGACGCACGCATGTCGACCTGCCGCACCTCCCGGGCGAGCTCGAAGCAGTCCGCCACCAGCTCAGCCGAGGCAAACGGCGCCAACGTGTAGGCCCACTTGTAGCAGTCCATCGCCACATGCAGGCAACCCGGTTGTTCGTTGCGCGGCTGCTCAGCCCGATTCGGTTGTATGACGTTGAGAGACCTGGCCGACTCGGTGAAAAAACGGAAGGCGTCGAAGTGCGAACACGCGATGCGATGGGTCTCGACCACCTCGTCGGTGCCAGCCTGCCCGAGTCGCAGTCGGCGAGCGGCATGGCGCAGCTCGCCGTCGCGGGCCTGGTAGACCATGGCCCACTCGTGCAAACCGAAGCAGCCAACAAGCGGTGGGCGGGAGGCGATCGCGCCGAGCAGGTTGCGAATCCAGGAGACGCGATCGCGTCGTTCAGCCGTGATCGCAGGGTCGACGAAGGCGAGGCCATCGGCAAAGACGTACCCCTTGACGCGGGCGACCTCGTAGGCGCCCTCGCCCGAAGCGGCGACACCGATGCCGGGATGCCAGCGCCGCAGCGCCGCCGGGCGGAAGGAGTAGTAGGTGAAAAGAAAGTCCTCGACCGGATGCTTGATGCCGCGGCTGCGGCGGTCGAGGAGGGGTTGGACCCACGCGTCGACGCGTTGTTGGTGGAGGATCTGCCGCGCGCGCCACTGCGGCTCGGGCACCTCTGTCCACACGTCCCCATCCTAGAAGCCGGGTGTGCCCCGGCGCCGGGGTAGGCTCACGCCTCGTGAGAATCGCGAGGTTTACGACCGGTGAAGAGCCTGAGTACGGCGTAGTAGGTGGAGCAGATGGGGATGAGATCATTGCCTCGCTCGTTGGCGACCCGCTCTACAGCGGAGTTGAGCTGACGGGTGAGCAGCACTCTCTGGCCGAGGTGAGGCTGCTGGCTCCCGTCATACCTCGGAGCAAGGTCGTGGGAGTCGGTCGCAACTATGCGGCCCACGCGGCCGAGCTCGGAAACGCCGTGCCTTCGGAGCCGTTGCTCTTCCTCAAGCCCAACACGTCGGTGGTGGGCCCCAACGACCCGATCGTCTATCCGGGACAGAGCTCCGACGTCAGCTTCGAAGGCGAACTCGCCGTCGTCATCGGACGCATCTGTCGGGATGTTCCCGTGGACAAGGTGGCCGATGTCATCTTCGGTTACACCGTCTGCAACGACGTCACGGCACGCGATCTTCAGAAGAAGGACGAACAGTGGGCGCGAGCCAAGGGCTTCGACTCCTTCTGCCCGCTGGGGCCGTGGATCGAGACGGAGCTGGACTCGACCGACCTGATGATCACGACCACAGTCAACGGGGAGGTGAAGCAGCACGACAGCACCGCGCTGATGATCCACGATG
>JACCZJ010000240.1 GCA_013696065.1 Nocardioidaceae bacterium | reverse complement strand
GGCGTACAGCGGGAGAGCCGCTCGACATCTTCCGCACCTTGCTGCGCACCGCGCTCATCTGCCTGGTGATCCCACCTCTGGTCTACAACCGGGATCAACAGGGCCTCCACGACCTCGCCGTCGACTCCATCGCCGTCCGCCGCTAGGCGGCACCCCTGTGATGGATCCGACTGTGGCGTCGCTCTGGCGACGTATGACTCGGATCTTTACGGCACGGAGGGCGCGGAGGGAGGTGGGGTCAGCGGAGGCTGGACTGGCGGCGCCAAATGTGGGTCCAGAGGCGCTGCGGCACGAGACGCAAGAGCTTCATACTCACCGCCATCGGCAACGGGAAGACCACCTCAGGTCGCCCACTGCCCAAGTTGTCGGCGATGGTGGATGCCGCCTTGTCGGCTTCGATCATGAACGGCATGGGGAAGTCGTTGGCCTCGGTCAGCTCGGTCCGCACGAAGCCGGGTGACACCCACTGCACCTGGACACCAGTGGGCGCGAGGTCGGCCCGCATGCTCTCAGCCAGGTTGAGCAGCGCCGCCTTCGTGGCTCCGTACGCCTCTGCACTGGGAATGCCTCGATATCCGGCGACGGACGACACGATGACGATCGTGCCGGCGTCGCGCTCGAGCATGCGGGGCAGCACCGCGGCGATTCCGGAGTTAGTGCCGAGCAGATTGACTTCCACCTGGGTGCGGAACGCCTCCGCGTCCCATGAACCGATCTTGGTCTGCGTCCACGAGCCAGCGTTGAAGATGGCGTAGTCGATGTCACCGAACTCGGCGCGCACGTCTTCCGCGGCGGCGAGGACCGCCTCGTGGTCGGTAACATCGAGCGGCACGGCCTTCATCCGACCGCCCGACACCTCGTGGAGACGCTCGATCCGCCGAGCCGAGATCGCGACTCGGGCGCCGCGGTCAGCCAGCTCGTTGGCGAGCGCCGCACCGATACCGCTAGAGGCTCCGGTGATCCAGACGCGGGCGCCGGTCAAGGATGTGGTCATCGAGACCCTTTCTGCTCGGTGTGAGTTTGATGTCGTATGACGGGGAGACGCCGGATCCACAACCAGACGCCATGCAGCCTGATCAGCGCCGCCACCCGTTGCGGCATGAGTGGTTGGGTCAGGCCGACCGCCACGATGCGCCGGGCATTAACGGGCACCGCCCTGCCGGTGAACGACCCCGTGAACACCACACGATCATCTTGAGTGAGCGTGACGAACGCCCCTACCTTGTCACCAGCGAGCACGAACTTGAGCTGATAGTCGCCGAAAACCGCAAAGAACGGTGACACATAGAAGGCCTTGTCGGCTCGACCCGCTCCCCGGTCGTCGACCGCGATCACGTAGCCGTGTCGCTCTCCGTGGGTGTTGTGAACCTCAGCGAGCACTCCTTCGAGGGTGCCGTCGGCGGCATACGACCAGAACACCGAAAGCGGATCGAAGACGTAGCCGAATGTTCGCGCGTTGGCCAGCATGATCACACGGTGGGCGCTCCACGAGACTCCCTGCGCCGCGATGAATGCGCGCACGTTCCCACCGAGGGTCCCACCAGCCGATTGCCCCTTCGTCTCAGCCGCTTCGTGAGTGCTGCCCGTGGGTCCGACGTGGTCGCGCGCCTGGAAGGACACCCACGCCCGGAGTGCTCGCGGTGCGATGTCGGGCGAGTCGACGTCGACGAGCCACTGGTGCGCCCGATATCGAAACGAGTGCTTGATCGGATGGAAGCGCGCATGATGCACCTCGCCCTTGACCAGCGACGGAACCACGATCTCCGTCTTCGCGACGCTCACCGGGCGCCTCGCCGCAGTGTCACCAGCTGCTTCCCGGAAAGTGTCACGAGCTGCCTGCCAAAAAGTGTCACCAGGTGCCTCCGAAGTGTTCAGCCGCCGCAACCCCTGATCGGCAACCATCCTCGTGGAAACCCCAGCCGTGATAGGCGCCGGCGTAGGCGGTCCGGTCGGTATTGAGCTCGCCGAGGCGACGCTGGGCGGCCAGCGAGCCAGGGGTGAACAGCGGATGCGTGTAGGTCATCTCGGCGATCACCGACAGAGGGTCGACCTGGTCAGCGCCGTTGAGCGTCACGACGAGGGGATGCTGTTCGGGCTGGTGCTGGAGGCGATTCATCCAATAGCTGACCTGCACCGTGTCTGTGTGCTGGTCGCACGAGTTGAGCCGGAAGTTCCAGCTGGCCCGCGCTGGCGTGCGAAGGGGCAGCACTGAGTCGTCTCGGTGGAGTTGAGTGGCGTTTGTGGAGTAGCGGAAGGCGCCGAGCACGTCGCGTTCTGCTTGGGAGGGGTCGGCGAGCAGAGCGAGTGCCTCGTCGGCGTGGGCCGCGATGACGACCCTGTCAGCCTCGAACCGGCCGGCGTCGCCATGTTCGACGACGACCCCGTCGGAAGCCCGCCTGGCTGTCGTGACAGGTGAAGACGTGCGTACGTCGGCCAGCCTGTCTTGGAGCTGGTCGACATACGAGCGCGAGCCGCCCTCCACGACGAACCATTGGGGTGCATCGCGGGCGGCGAGGAAGCCGTGGTGTGACAGGAACGCAAACAGGTAGGCAGCGGGGTAGTCGAGCGAGTCTCGGTGACCGCTCGACCAGACGCATGACACCACCGGCAAGGCGTAATGCGCCACGAAGTGCCGGCGAAACCGATGCCGCTCCAAGAACTCACCATAAGTCTCGAGTGAGTCAGGCTCAGCCTTGAGATGACCCAGCGCGAGAGCCTGGAAACGCCGAACGCTGCGCAGGAGCCGCCAGAACGTCGGGTCAACGACCCGCCGCGGCTGAGCGAAAAGCCCGGCTGCCCCGCGCCCTCCGACGTACTGCAGGCCACAGCCGTCGCAGGCGATCCCCATGCTCATCTCGGTGGGACGGATCCTCACACTCAGCTCTTCGAAGAGCCGACGCAGTAGGGGATAGGTCCGGTCATTCAGCACGATGAAGCCTGAGTCGACACTCGCGATAGACCCACCCACACTCACCTCATGGGTGTGAGCGTGTCCGCCAAGACGCGGCTCTCTTTCGAAGACAGTGAGGTCATGGGTCTGCCTCAACAAGAAGGCAGCAGTCAAACCCGAAACACCCCCTCCGACCACGGCGACGCTCGGACGTCTATGCCTACTTATGGTCTCGACCCCATGGACCCCATCGCCGCCACGGACGCGTCACCGCCCACGCATCGACTGACGCGCCTGCTTGGTGTTGGGCATCGGCCCCTTGGGCACCGGAAGCTGCGGACGCATGGCGTCGAGTGCCTTGAGTCGTTGCAAGAGGTCGGTGACCTCGGCGGGCTGGATCTTCTTAGGCAGCTTCATCACGTGCTTCGAGAGCTCTTTGACCGGCACCGAGCCGGAGTCTTCACCGACGACGACGTCGTGGATCGGCGCCGCGCCGACCACCCTGGCGTGCTTCTTCTTCTCCACGCCAAGGAGGTGTCTGACCCTAGCTGGGTTGCCTTCGCCGATGAGGATCACACCGGGCCGACCCACCACCCGATGGACGAGATCTTGGTTCTTGGTGACGGCTACCGCTGTCTGCACGGTCCAGCCTCGGCGCAGCACGCCCAGAGCGGCCGCTGCGGCACCTGGTCGTCCCTCGATCTGGGCGTAGGCCGACTTTTCCGCTCTTTTGCCGAAGACGACAACAGCAGCCAGCAGACCAGCGGGGATGCCGACGAGACACGCCGCGATCGTGCTGCCAAGATTCCGTCCGAGGATCAGCCACACGAGTGCACCGACGACGAGGCCAACGCCCAGGAACCAGGCAAAGCAGATCAACCCGACGTACTTGTCGTTCTGCTTGGTGATCTTGTATGCCGAGATGAGCTTGCTGAACGCGCCCGGTTTCTTTTCGGCGGAGGGGACCTTGGCCATGAGTTGCTGCTCTCTTCGTGTGCTGATGGGGTTTTGCGGAGAATGGCTGACCGAGTTGTCGACGCGCCACTTGGTTCAGACTGTGGCCTCGCTGAGTCGCCGAGACTCGAGTGCCTGCTGATAGAGCCGACCGGCGCGGTATGACGATCTGACCATCGGGCCGCTCATCGCACCAGCAAAGCCGAGCGCTAGAGCTTCGTCGCGGAGCTCGACGAACTCCTCAGGCTTGACCCAACGCTCGATGGGGTGATGCCGCAGCGACGGACGCAGGTATTGGGTGATGGTGATGAGGTCGGTGCCCGCCTCATGGAGCTCTCGCAGAGTCTCACTGACCTCTGCTCGGGTCTCACCCATGCCGAGGATCAAATTCGACTTGGTGACGAGCCCAGTTTGTCGAGCCAGCGTGATGACCTCGAGAGAGCGTTCATAGCGAAAACCTGGGCGGATGCGCCGGAAGATGCGCGGCACGGTCTCGATGTTGTGCGCGAACACCTCCGGCGCCGCGTCGAACAGCTGCGTCAGAAATTCAGGGTTGCCGCTGAAGTCGGGTGCGAGCATCTCCACCCCGACTCCGGGGTTGAGCTCGTGGATCTTGCGGATCGTCTCGGCATAGAGCCAGGCGCCTTCGTCGGCCAGGTCATCTCGACATACGCCCGTGACGGTGGCATAACGAAGCTGCATGGAGCGGACCGACTCGGCCACCCGCATCGGCTCACCGACGTCGAGGTCCTCAGGTTTGCCGGTGTCGATCTGGCAAAAGTCGCAGCGACGGGTGCACTGATCCCCGCCGATCAGGAACGTCGCCTCGCGGTCCTCCCAACACTCGAAGATGTTGGGACACCCCGCCTCCTGGCAGACCGTGTGCAGGCCCTCGCTCTTGACCAGCTCCTGGAGCTGGCGGTACTC
Source organism: Nocardioidaceae bacterium (assembly GCA_013696065.1). Taxonomy (GTDB): domain Bacteria; phylum Actinomycetota; class Actinomycetes; order Propionibacteriales; family Nocardioidaceae; genus JACCZJ01. Next base: position 1,098 of record JACCZJ010000240.1, on the reverse strand, counting down.
CGGCCCCATCTTGGCGCGCGTCTTGATCCAGGACGGTTTCTTTTCGATGGGCGTCTCGGCGTTGCGCACCTCGAGGCGCAACATCTTCCGACCCTCAGGCGCAATGGTCACGGTGCCCAGCCTACGCGGTGGGGTGGATCACGCCACGTCTCGTCTTCGGAACACCAGCAGCGACAGCATGACCACGGCTAGCCCGATCAAGCCGAGATAGAGAGCGGCTCCGGCCAGGTCGAACTTCGTGACCACCTCTCGGCACCGGCCCTCGAAGTCGCATCCGCCGAAGGTCCTTGTCTTCCACCTGCCCCAAACCCAGGCGATGAAGTGGTTGGACGGCAGCCACCGCTCCGATCCGCGCCAGATCGCGCGCACAGCCGTCTCCACGACGAGCGCGTAGACCGCAATGAGCCCGAGTGCTGCGGAGGTATGGCGGGCAAGCACCACGATGGCATACCCCGCCAGGCTGGCGAGAGCAGCGAAGGCTAGAGACCGACCAGCTCCGGCCGCCCAATCGCCTGCGATGCCCGGGGGTATGGGTGGGCTCCACGCTTTGATGGCAAGCCAGAGGGCGCCGTTGGCTGCCGAGAGGGTGATGAGGGCAAAGGCGCCGACACCGACCAGCAGAGCCCCAACCTTGGCGCCCCACACCTTGAGCCGGCTGGGCTGGAAGAGCAGCTGAGTGGTGAGTGAGGCCGACGCATAGTCGGCGCCGATGAAGGTTGCCCCGATGAGCACACCGACCGCGGAGACCAGCGCCGCCATCGAGAGGAGCCACACCTTCCAATCACTCGGGTCGAGGGGGCGTCGGCTCACCAGATCTTCGGGTTGGGTGAGGATTTGGCGTTCGCACAACGCCTGTGAGTCACCCCGCCTGGCGCAGCGTTCCAGCTCACGCGACACCCAGGGTTCGCGGTTGAACTCGTCGGCTCGCAGTTCGGCGGTGGCAAGCTCGGCTGTGGACATTGGGCGCGCGTTATAGATCGTTCCCGCAGCGATCGCCCCGACACCGAGCGCGCAAAGCAACATCAAGACGACGACGGCTCGCCGGCTGAACAGGCGCAGCAACTCGACCTTGAGCAATCTCATGGCACCGGCTCCTCG
>JACCZJ010000424.1 GCA_013696065.1 Nocardioidaceae bacterium | reverse complement strand
GGACAGTGCCGCCCTGACGGCCTGGCTCTCGTCACCCGGCGAGATTGCCAAAAAGAGCACCAGCCCCGCCGAAGCGACGATGACGACGCCGAGTATCTGCCGTACCCGGCCACGCGTGGCGACCACTGCGCCGAACGCCGCCAACATGACCAGCCCCATCGCTCCCGCAGGGGGCGACAGGTCCGTGCCTTCGACAGCCACATCGAGCGTGGGGAGATTCGGCTGCACTGCCGTGGCCGTGACCCAGGGCCTGGTGGCGGCCACAGTCACCGAGATTGCTGCCAGCAAGCCCGTGATCAAAGTCGCTGCATAGCCTTGGGTTCCCCTCCATCGGCTGAGCCGCTCGTGGTCAGTCACCGGTGGCACCGAACTGGTCTGACCGGCCACCATCGACGAAGACCAGGTGGGCGTCGAAGCAGGTCGTCGTCCCGGTGTGGCAGGCCGGCCCTTGTTGATCGACGAAAAGCAAGATCGTGTCCCCGTCACAGTCGATCCGGACCTCGCGGACGTGCTGGGTGTGCCCGGAGGTTTCACCCTTGACCCAATAGGTCTGCCGGCTCCGGCTCCAGTAAGTCGCACGGGATGTCGCCAGAGTTCGACGGAAGGCTTCCGGATTCATCCAGGCGAGCATCAACACGGCTCGTGTCGTCGCGTCCTGCGCGATGACGGGGACGAGATCACGGTCGTCGAACCTGAGCCGTTCAAGCCAAGATTCGTAGTCGCCTCCGAGATCCCGCATCGGCGGGCTGGTCGGTGTCATCTCCTCTGCCACTCCCCCATTGTCTCCTAGCCAGGCACCGGGTCGGTGCCGCCATCAAGGCCCTCGCGGCGTACCGCTTGCACGGCCAAGGACAAAACGGTGACAAGATCGAGCGCGTGATGTCACTGCCGGCCGCTGCGACGCAGAGCTGTGCACACGTCGAATGCGCGCATCCCGCCCTCGAACGGGTCCTGACTCTCGCGACGGTCATCACGTTCATCCGCACCGGCGCCAGTGTCGTGCTGGCCATGCTCGGTGCCTACCAGGGTTCCCTGCCGCTGCTCTTGTGGGGGCTGGCGGTCTATTGGGTAGGCGACACGGCGGACGGGGCGGTCGCCCGTCTCACCCATTGCGAGACACGGATCGGAGCCGCTCTCGACATCATGTGTGATCGGCTGTGTGCGGCCGTGTTCTACGTCGGGTTCGCCTGGTACGACCCATCGATGGCTGTGCCGGTCGGGATCTATCTGGTCGAGTTCATGGTCATCGATCTGTTCTTGTCGATGTCTTTCCTCGCCTGGCCACTGTCCAGCCCCAACTACTTCTATCTTGTCGATCGACAACTCTGGCTATGGAACTGGTCCAAGCCGGGCAAGGCACTGAACTCTGCGCTCTTTGCGGTCTTCATGGTGTGGACGAGGAACCCCTGGCTGGCCGGCGTGATCGCCACGTCACTGCTGGCGGTCAAGGTCACCTCGATGGTGCGGCTCAGCCGCCTCGGCCTACCGATACCGGGAGGGTGCCTGCGACCCGTACACCAGGTCCAGACCACGACGTGAAGCTTCTGCTGTCCACGTTTGGAGTGGGTGTTGCGTCGGCGCTGATCCCGATCATCAACATCGAGGCCTACATTGCTGCGATTGCAGCCCTCGTCGACTCCTACGGCATCTGGCCGGTTTCTGTGGTGGCCGCTGTCGGGCAGGCAGTGGGCAAGGTGTGCTGGTACGAGGCGGGGCGCTCGTCGCTGCATTGGCGACCCATCCAGAAGAAGATGAGCTCGCCTGGCTGGCAGCGGCAGTACGACAAGGTCAAACGGCGTACCGATGACAGACCGTGGATGGGCATGGGGCTGCTGTTCTTGTCGGCAGTGGTCGGGCTTCCGCCGCTCGCGATCATGGCAGTGCTTGCCGGACAACTGAAGTTTCACCGCTTCTGGTTCTTTGCCACCACGTTTGTGGGCCGCACGTTGCGATTCGCCGCGGTTCTGGGTGGCGTGTCATATCTCACCGACATCAACTTCTTCCACTGAGCCAAAGGACCCGCCACGATGACCAGCTCGCACCGCAACGCCTACATAGAGCACCCCGACGAGTCAGGCGGCCACCGAGTCTCCCAAGTGGAGAGAGCCAGGCTGTGCCTGCTGTTAGACGAGCTCGGCCCAAGTGCCCCGACCTTGTCAGGGGACTGGGACACGCATCATCTCGCTGCGCACCTCCGGCTCCGCGAAGGCAACCTACTGAGCCAACTGCAGACCGCTCTGCCGGGCAAGGCCGCGAGTGCCATGGAGGCTCGGGTCGCGCGGGGAGACTTCGCGGCTCTGGTCGAGGAGGTCCGAGGCGGACCACCACGGCTCACGATCTACGGGACAGCCAAGACGGACAAGCTGCTCAACACCCTGGAGTTCTTCGTCCACCACGAGGATGTACGCCGCGCCATGCAAGAAATGTTTGCGCCTCGGCAACTCCCTCAGTGGGCACAAGACGAGATCTGGGGGCAGATCCGTGCCTTCGCCAAGGTGCCCATGCGCAAGTCGCCCGTCGGGGTCGTGCTGGCACCGAGCGACCGCGACGACGCTGTGCTGGCGGTCCGGGGCAATGCCCCCGCGGTACTACGCGGGTTGCCGAGCGAGCTGACTCTGTTCGCCTTCGGCCGCGGCGCTGTAGCCGACGTTGACATCACTGGTCCGGCTGACTCAGTCGAGCAGCTGCGCGCCGCCACCTTCACTGTCTGATTGCTGCTCGCCTCACCGGGAAGCCATGACCCGCCAGCTCGGCCTTGACTGCGCCGATCGACACCTGCTCGAAGTGGAAAACGCTTGCAGCGAGCACAGCGTTGGCTCCGGAAACGACTGCGGGCGGGAAATGGGAGCTCTCTCCGGCAC
>JACCZJ010000420.1 GCA_013696065.1 Nocardioidaceae bacterium | reverse complement strand
CTCGACGCCCGCCTCACGCAAGCCCTGGATGAACCGGTTGTAGGTCATGCCGTTGGCGCGCGCGGCCGCGTTGATGCGCTGGATCCAGAGCTTGCGGAACTCGCCCTTCTTTGCGCGGCGGTCACGGTAGCTGTAGACCAGCGAGTGGGTGACCTGCTCTTTGGCCTTGCGATAAAGCCGCGAGCGCTGGCCGCGATATCCGGCCGCGCGCTCGAGGGTCTCCCGGCGCTTCTTGTGGGCGTTGACTGCCCTTTTGACGCGTGCCACTTCGTTGTACTCCTAGCTAGTTTTGGTGCGTGCGGGCGAGACGATCACTTGCCGAGCAGCTTCTTGACCTTCTTGGTGTCGGCGGGTGAGACCTCGACAACGCCGCTCATGCGGCGGGTCACCGTCGAGGACTTCTTCTCGAGGTTGTGTCGTTTGCCGGCTTTTTGGCGCACGATCTTGCCTGAGCCCGTGATCTTCACGCGCTTGCTGGTGCCTGAGTGGCTCTTCATCTTCGGCATGTGCCGCTACTTTCGTATCTCATGCGCCTGACCCGGTTGGAGCAGGCGCTGCGGTGGTGGTGACGCGTCGGAGAATGGGCGAGGGAAGCCGTCACATGTCGGGGTCGAGGTTCTCAGAGCGGCGGCGCTCGCGTCTCGGCTCGTCTTTCGCGGCGGTGGACCTCTCCACGCGCTCAGCGTGTTCGAGCGCCTTGTCGGCATCGCGCTCGGCCGCTCGGCGGTCACGCTCGGCCGCAACCTCGGCTTTGGCCTCCGCCTTCTTGCGATGGGGACCGATCACCATGACCATGTTGCGTCCGTCTTGCTTCGGGGACGACTCGACGAACCCCAACTCTTCGACGTCGCCGGCGAGGCGCTGGAGCAGCCGGAATCCGAGCTCGGGCCGATGCTGCTCACGGCCCCGGAACATGATCGTGATCTTGACCTTGTCGCCTGCCTTCAAGAAACGCACGACGTGACCCTTTTTGGTCTCATAGTCGTGAGCGTCGATCTTGGGACGGAGTTTCATCTCCTTGATGACGGTGTTGGTCTGGTTGCGCCGCGTCTCACGGGCCTTTTGGGCGTTCTCGTACTTGAACTTGCCGTAGTCCATGAGCTTGCAGACTGGCGGGCGAGCCGTCGCAGCCACTTCGACGAGATCGAGGTCGCTTTCCTGGGCCAGCCGCAGGGCGTCGTCGATCCTGACGATGCCCACCTGCTCACCGTTGGGGCCGACAAGGCGCACCTCGGGAACGCGGATACGGTCGTTGACGCGTAGCTCTGTGCTGATATGTCCTCCTGTTGGTTCTCACATATGGGTCCGGTGCGGTTGAGCCCCCAAACAAAAAAGGTGGCTTCCGCGCCGTTACACGCACGAAAACCACCACCGGCTCGACACCTGTCGAGCGCGTGCACCATGCGCGACATCGAAGCCTCGCACGTTGCGACCGGAACCCGACGACCTGAATAGCAGCCGATGCGGGTGGGAGCCAGGTGGCCTCCGCTTGTGTGATGTCCAACACCGCCCGTCGGCGGTGCAATCCCGCCGTATGGCCGAACGGACACCTAAGTCGGCCATCAGGCTAGCAGCCCCGCCCACGTCTCGTCACCTTCGGCGAATACTGTTCGGCCATGACCGACATGACTGGGCAAGGCCACTCCCGAGACATCGCTGACGTGCCTGCTGTCGAGGTTGTGTCGACGGCCGCCCTGCACCTGATGAGCGCGGCCGCCGTACAGCTGGGGCTGGCCGAAGACCTGCCCCACCATCGAGACCTCGACGAGGCGCGCAGCCTGATCGAGGCCCTAGCCGGTCTTGTCACCGCGGCGACACCCCGGCTGGGCCACCATCATGCGGCGCCGTTGCGCGACGGGCTCAAGTCGTTGCAGCTGGCCTTTCGCGAGACGTCTGACATTGCGGACGCCCCTGGCGACGGCCCCGGCGAAAAGCTAACCGGACCCGTCTATGTCGCCGCAGCCCACCGCCCTCAGGGGAAGGGCGGCGGGCTGGGCGCTCCCGAGGTCAGCGCCCTGCCGGGCGCAGCGTCCACACCTTGACGCCCCCGAAGTCTGCGGTGAACCCGCTGCCACCCATGGAAACGAGACCGATCCGTGCGCTGTCGCCCAGGTGGTGCACCCATGCACCGCCCCGGACCCAATCCGTGCCAGCTTGTCGGGTGGAGGCGGTGTAGCGCTCACTGGTGACGCCCCCAGCGGTCGTGCGGGCTTCTCTCACGACGCGCAACCAGGTCCATTCTCCGGGGGGGCCCACCACCGTGTTGCCGTAGCGGGGATACTCCTCCGGCGCGCGAGCGACTTCCTTGGCGAACTCGGTTTGCCGGGTCTCGTAAATCGAGACGTGAGCCAGCTTGATGAAACGATCATCGTCGCCGTAGAGCACGAGTCCGGCTTGGACGAAGTTGTAGCAGCAACCCGCGGCCGGCAGGTCGAGGCGCACCTTGGTCTGCACCACGTAGTTGCGCCGGGGAGCCCGTGTGGTCAGAACCGACGCGGTGTTGTTGTCCACGTAGAGGTCGGCGGCCTGGGTGTCGAAGCGGAAGCGGCCCGCTTCAACGCCGTACGACCCGTCAGCCGGTGGACGCACCCAGGTCCACTGGGGTCCGAGACTCGAGCCGCTGAAGTCGTCGGAAGGACCGGACAGGAGGTCACCGCGACGCTGAGGCTCCACCGGCTGTGGCTCGTAGCGTGAGTCCTCGCCAGGCTGAGCAGCCGGTGCGGGCATTCGCCGGTCGGATGCCCAGCGACCGGCGCGCACCGTCGGCCAACCATCCACCCAGTCCACGGGGTCGAGCAGGGCAGGCCGCTTCGTGAAGCCGGGGTCGGTCTCGAAGTAGGGGTCGAACCGGTTCACCGCGTGGTAGACGGTCCACCACTGACCACCGAAGTCGCGGAACACACTGTTGTGGCCTGTCCCCACCCAGCGGTTGCCGTTCATACTGATAACCGGGGTTCCGCCGACCCTTCCGGCTAGCAGCGAGTTGCCCTCCCGGTCGACGAAGGGGCCGAGCGGCGAACGAGATCGTCCCGCAAAGACGCTATAGCCGGTGAGAGGGCCGTTGCAGCAGTTGGTCGCTGAAGCGAATAGGTAATACCAGTCACGACGCTCGACCACGTTGGCACCCTCATAGCGGTTGCCGATCGCGATCGGCTGGGCGGCGCCGCGCTTGTGCATGCCGTGTCGGTCCACCTCTATGCGGGTGGCGTGGACTCCACCGAAGTAGGAGCCGTAGTACAAGATGCCTCGCTGGCCGATGCTGTCACCGAACACATCGGGGTCGAACGTCCAGTAGAAGTCGCAACCTGTGCCGCTGCCGTCGGCGTTGCGCCGTGGACCCACCACCGGTTGGTCAGACACTCGCCAGGGACCGGTCGGACCTCGACTCACGGCCACACCGATGGCGTTGTCGGAGGTGCAGCCGGGTTCGTTGCTCACGTCGTCATCGACATCGGTCACGACGAACGTCAGGTAGTAACGATCGGTGGCCTTGGAATAGACGACGTCAGGCGCCCAGATGCCCGCCCCCTCCGCAGCCCATTCTGGCGGTTCGGGCAAAGCGTCGCCGACGTAGCGCCAGTCGACCAAATTTCGAGAGCGCATCATCGGCAGGGGATGGAACACCAAGTTCCCGTCCGCGTCGACGTCGCCGTCGTTGAGCGGGTCGGTGGTGCAGTACATGTACCAATACCGATCCCCCGGCTGCTGGCCGCGCAGCACGGTCGGATCCGCACAACTGTCGACGGTGCCGTCGTCCGGCACGGTCGGCTCGAGCGGGTTTGCGTACGAGTCACGCACTGGCGCCGCGGAGACCTGCGAACCCACCAGCAGCGGCAACGCGAGCAGCAGTGCGACTACACCCTTATGCGTCATGACTTTTCCACCTTGTTCGATCGGGCGCAGACGTCACTGCGCTGCCATGACCACGACGTCGCCGTGGCCTCCATAACCGAGCACGTCCTCGGCGTATTGCGTGCCATCGAAGGTCACCATGAGATGTCCGCCACCGAGGAGGTTGATCACCTGTGGATGCGGGATGTTGGTGACGTATGGCGCGTCCAGCGTTCCCAGCTGCCTCATCGTCAAGTCGTAGATGGGGTAAGCCCCAGCGTTTTTGTTGCTCGCGAGCACGTGCCAGACACCCCCCAGCTCTTGGATGATCGGACCCTCGCCTTCGCTCATCGAGTCGTCGACGCCCACCAGCTCCAGGTCGGCGTCGTACGGCTCGCCAGGCAACCCAGCCGCCAGCGCCGGGTGGAAGATAAAGGGGTCTTGCGACGGGCTCTCCACGAACGCGACATACCACCGGTCGTCGATGCGGGTAAATGACGGATCCCATGCGCTCACCTCAGTGGGCAGGGCCAGCGGCTCGGTCTCGAGCAGA
>JACCZJ010000384.1 GCA_013696065.1 Nocardioidaceae bacterium | reverse complement strand
TGGTACAACGAACGAAGGCTCCATTCCAGTCTTGGAATGGTTCCCCCGGTCGAGTACGAGCAAGCCCACTACGCTGCCCTCAACCCCGAGCCGCAGCCCGTATGAGAGCGGCAGAGAACCTGGGGCGCTTCAGTTTGCGCAACGACGTGATGGTGGGAGGTTTGGGAGCGGATGCCGTTGCTTGGCTTGAGCGCGCGGCTCGGAGTAGTCGCTTTGGTGGCGGCGGTTTCCGGTTGCGCGCTGAGCGGGCGGGCGGACGACGGTGATGGGTCTACCCCGTCGAGCACTGTTGACCCTGCCCCGTCCGTGTTGGCCGACGAGATCGGTTCGGCGGCGCCGATTGTGGTCGCGGCCGGTGACATTGCGCGCACTGGCAACGACGCGGCGCGTGCCACCGCGAGCCTGATCCAGTCGATGCGCCCCGACGCCGTGCTCGCCTTGGGTGACAACGCCTACGAGGACGGCAGCCTTGGGGAGTACCGGAACAACTATGACCCGACGTGGGGGCGGTTCAAGTCGATCACCCGCCCGGTCCCGGGGAACCACGACTACGGGACCGGCAACGCGGCGGGCTACTACCGGTATTTCGCCAGCCAGATCCATGGCGACGAGTACTACGCTTGGAACGCTGGCCGATGGCGGATGTACGCGCTTAACTGTGAAGTCGACTGCGGCAGCGGGTCCGAGCAGCTTGCATGGCTGCAGGCGGATCTCACCACTCACCCGCGCAGGCCGGCTCTGGCCTACGTGCACGAGCCACGGTTCACCTGTTCCACGCGTCACCCACCAGAAACCGAGCTGAGCGCCGTCTGGTCGGCCCTGCAGGGTGGCCGCGGCCGGATCATGCTTGCCGCCCACAACCACGCCTACGAGCGTTTCGCCAAGCTAGACGCCCAAGGTCGGCGCGACCCTGACGGGTTGCGTCTGTTCGTGGTCGGTACCGGCGGCGCGGGCCTCTACCCCTTGAAGGAGTCCTGCCCTAATCGGCAAGCCGCCCAAGACGACGAGCATGGCGTCCTCAAACTGAGGCTCGGGACGAAACGCTTCAGTTGGAAGTTCATCACCATCAACGACAGGGTTCTTGACAAAGGACGTGGCCAGGTCTGAGGCAGCCGAGGTTCGCGACATCGCAGCGTCGATTGGCACTGCGTCAGCTCCGCGGACCCGGTGAACTACTGCTTCCCAGGATTGCGGCTTATTGGCACCAGCGCGCGACCGAACCGGTCATGTCAAACACCTCGCGGACCTACGTGCCTGGGAGCCGTCCAGGTGGCTCTCGCGGCGCACGGCGTCGGCGTCGACGCGCAGCAGCCCGCCCCCGGTGAGGCGCAGGTAGCGGTTCAGGCCTGGCATCGTGGAGATCCGCCCGCGCAGCTCGGCCCGCTTGGTGGTGCTCAGCTGGTCGGAGCCGTCGATCCTCTCGCGCAGCTGGGCGAGGAGCTGCTCGCGGACGGCGGCGCCGCGTTCGGCCTGTTCGGGGTTGTGGCAGACGATAAACCGGTCGGTGAGCACCCCTTGCTCGGGGCGGGGCTTGATCTCCTTGATCCGCAGGTTCCCGGCGACGACGCGGTAGCGCCCGGCGCGGGCCAGCGCCGCGGCGGCCTGGCGCAGCTGCAGGGTGCGCCGGTTCGCGGCGGAGGAGAACCCGCGGTCGGCGTAGCGCGGCGACGGCGAGGGCCTTGAACTGGTCGGCGCCGGTGATCGCTGCGCGGCCGACACGGTCGTGCTTGATGTTCTTCCAAACCCACTCGTCGGGGTTGAGCTGTGGCGAGTAGCCGGGTAGCTGGAATAGCCGGAGTTGGCCGTGGGTGGACTCGGCGAAGGCTTTGACCTTCTTCGATCGGTGCACCGGGTGGCCGTCCACGACGAGGAACACCGGGCCGTCGGTGTCGGCGAGCAGCCGCTTGCAGAACTCGATGAACTTGTCCGCGGTGAGGCTGCCGTTGAAGGTGGAGAACCGCAGCAGTCCTTTCGCGGTCACCGCGGAGATCATGTTAAGGCTGAACCGGGCGCCGGTGGACTCGACCACCGGCGTCTTGCCGATCGCGCCCCAGGGGGTGCCGGCGTGATGATCGGAACGGATGCCAGCCTCGTCGGCGAAGTACACCGTCGCGCCGACCTTCTTGGCCTGCTTGGCGATCGCGGGGTACTCGGTGTCCTTCCAGGGGACCACCTTCTCGGGGTCGGCCTGCCAGGCCCGCCACAACGGCCGCTGCGGGGACAGTCCGAGCCGGTGCAGCATCCGCCCCACCGCCGAGGCCGACATCTCCACCTTTAATTCGCGACGGACCAACTGACGCACCATCTCCCGAGTCCACAACGCGAAGTCGAACGACAGCTGCCGCGGATCCGATCCCACGACCAGCGCATAGACCCGCTGCATCTGCTCCGGGCTCAGCTTCGGTGGCCGACCCGGCACCGGCTTGGCCCGCAACGCATCCCGGCCACCCTCGCGCAGCTTGGCTAACCAGCCGTACACCGTGTTCTCGTGCATGCCCAATGCGCGGGCCACTTCCTGGGGATGAGCACCCTCGGCGACCTGGAAGATCGCACGCAGTCGGAGCACCTCCAGCGTCTGATGGTCCAGCTTCCGGCCATCGTTCTCGCGCACGCCTCCAGTCTCCCAGAGCAACGCCCCAAAGCATTCGACTTACTTACGCGTGTCTTAGTAACCGACGTCTCAGAGCAGTAGAACGGAGCCCGCTCGTCGCGATCCCTGAGGCTGCGCCGGTCCTGATACGCCGACAGCCCCCTCCATCCCTCATGCCAGGCATGGGGGTAGACCTGCACCCCGTGGGGCACAGCTCTAATCTCTGAGCCAGAGGGTCGAGCCAGCGAGCGGAAGGCCCCCTGACGTGCATCACTGCTGGACGAAGAGCTGACTTTCTGGTGTCCGAGGGGGGACTTGAATCCGACGGAGCACCATCTCCTGACCTGCGACGACGTCAAGAACCCTTTCATTGAGCGTAAGTCAATGATCCCCAGCGTTCCTCGACGCACCTCAAGATTCCACCCGTTGGGCCTCGAGGCCCAACATGATCATGGGTTCAGCCCAGGCAGGCGCGACCCCGAATCGAGGGATCCTCCGGGACCACGGCGCGCTTACGCCAATCGGCGGCATGTGAGTGTGTTGGCAGGCACTCGATATCCGGCACTACTGAGCGGCTGGGGGACGCCCTCGTGCCGATGAGCGCATACCCCGTGGGAGCCTATGAGCAGCGGACCAGGCCAGGGTTTCGTCCCAAGGCGGTGCGACCTGACCTGCCGCCGCACTCCGGTCGTGACCATCGCAAGGTGCCCCTGCGACCACGGCACGCGGCCAGCTTGTGGGTGGCCGTCCTACTCGTTGCGTTGATTCCCTAGTCGGCAGTGCAGGGGGTCGGGAGAATGTCAGCGTGAGTCAGCGTGAGGCCGAAACGCGAAGCCTTGGTTTGCTCGCCCTGGCAGCGGGATGCGTGGGGATCGGTGCCTGGGTGAGCCTTATCTTCTTCTTCGTCGTCGGCGCTCCATTTGGCTTGATCAACGATGTCGGCAACGCCGCCCTGGCGGTGCTCGCTGGGGTGATCGCAGTGGGTTCGCTGCGGTCGAGTGAGAACCGAAACACGACCTTGAGGATCGCAACCACCCTGGCCATTCTCGGCATGATTGTCGCGGTCGTTGGCTCGGTGCTGGTCATCTTCGACATCACGGGGTATTTCCTGGCCGGCCTCGTTTCCGCCGCGGGTTTCGCGCTGATCGGCTCTTGGTTGGTCGCGGTCAACCGCTCGAGAACCGGCTCACCGGTTCAAAGGCTGTCCCCACGACAGGCAAGGCTGGGAATCGTGGCTGGAGCCGTGATGGCGATCGGATTCGTCAATGTGCCCGGCATTCTTATGGGCATTGACGACATGGATGCGGCGCCCCGGTGGCTCTTGGCCGCAGGGATCTGCTGGATGGGAACCTACCTCCTGATGCCGATCTGGAGCATCTGGCTCAGCCGGGCCTCAACCCCTCCTGATGCGGGCTGAGCTCGCGGATAGCGTCCGCGCACCGCGATGAGCGCGACGGCAGAGCGCACATAGGTGCCGTTATCGAGTGATCGCTCTGGCGGCAGATGCGGAAGTTCTTGCATGTAATTGTGGCGCGTGGAGTGCCCTTGCTACCGCTCCCTGGTGTCACCGGATAGCGGGATCGCGTTGACATCGCCTGGTGAAAGCATGCGTGGCATGCGTGCCCACAACCAACACGTAGCGATCGTGACCGGGGCCAACCACGGGATCGGTGCAGCTGTCGCGATCGCGCTCGCGCGGTCGGGGGTACGTGTCCTCTGCACCTACCTGCGTCTCGAGGACCCTCCTGATCCGGGGACCCCCGACGACTACCGAAGGAACCGCAGCCGGGACGCGGTGGCTGTGAT
>JACCZJ010000362.1 GCA_013696065.1 Nocardioidaceae bacterium | reverse complement strand
GTCCGGAGTTGCTCCGCGGACTGGGTCGGCCGATGGCTCAGGTGAGCTGGGAGACACCGAGGATTCGGACATGGGCCCCATAGTGGCACAGCAGCAAGGACACCTCGTGCGAGCTCATCGGCGGTTGCCACGAGGGGCCAGATAGCGTGGGGTCGCGCGCTCAGTCCGAGCGCGTGTGCAGCAACCTGGCAAGGAGCATCACATGCGCAAGGCGTTGATCGTGGTCGACGTACAGAACGATTTCTGCGAAGGCGGCAGTCTCGCCGTTCAGGGCGGTGCCGCAGTGGCCAGCCGCATCAGCCAGCTGATCAGCAATCCCCAGCGTGGTTACGACGTCGTGGTGGCAACCCGCGATCACCACATCGACCCTGGCGCCCATTTCTCCGACGACCCGGACTTCGCCGACTCCTGGCCAGTGCATTGCGTCGTCGACACTGCCGGCGCCAATTTCCATCCCAACCTCGACACCACCGGCATCGACGCGGTCTTCCGCAAGGGAGAGCATGCGGCGGCATTCAGCGGATTCGAGGGTCGGGCCGACGATGGCACGTCGCTCGCCGACTGGCTCCGCGCCCGGGACGTGAGCGATGTCGACGTGTGCGGCATCGCCACCGACTATTGCGTTCGGGCCACCGCTCTCGACGCGCAGGCGGTGGGGTTCACCACCCGCTTGCTGCTGGACCTCGTCGCGGGCGTGGCTGCCGAGACGTCGCGGGAGGCAGTCTCCGAAATGCAGTCCGTCGGGATCGAACTCGCACAGACCTGACGGGACGCCCGCCACCGGTGGGGGAGCAAGCAGGCGCCAACTACGCCTTGATCGCGAAAATCTTGCCGGGGTTGAGGATCCCTTGCGGGTCGAGAGCCTGCTTGAGGGCGCGATGTATGCCGAGCGACACCGGCCCGATCTCCTCCTCCAGCAGCTCGATCTTCAAGAGTCCGACGCCATGCTCGCCCGTGATGGTTCCGCCGAGCTCGAGACTGATCCGCATGATTTCGTCGAAGGCCCGTTTTGCGGTGGCGACCTGGTCGAGGTCTTGAGCGTCGAAGACCACGGTCGGATGGAAGTTCCCGTCACCGGCGTGACCGACGACTCCGATTACCAGCCCACACTCGGCTGACAGCACCTCGATCCGGTCGATCAGCTCCGCCAACTTGGTGCGCGGCACGCACACGTCGTCGATCATGGTCGTGCCGAGCCGCTCCATCGCTGTCAGCACTCCGCGTCGAGCTGCCAGCAGAAGGTCACCTTCAGCAGGGTCATCTGCGACGGCGATCTCGATCGCTCCTGCCTCCTCAAGCACGGCCGCCATGTGTTTGATCTCGCTGACCGACCTGTCTCCTCCCACATCTGATTGAGCCAGGATGAGAGCACCGGCAGCTGCCGAGAAGCCCATATTGAACGCGTCGTTGACGGCCTGCACCGTCACGCGGTCCATGAACTCGAGCAACGATGGCGTCACCCCACACGATACGACGGCGGTGACAGCCGCTGCCGCCGTACTGGCGGAGTCGAAGACCGCCGCCACCGTCAACGGCCGCTCACTCGCAGGTCTCAACATCAACGTCACCTCGGTGATGACACCCAAGGTGCCCTCACTGCCGACGAACAGCCGGGTCAGGTCATAGCCGGCGACTCCCTTGACGGTCCGGCGACCGGTTCGCAGCACTTCACCGTTGGCCAAGACGACCTCGAGCCCCAGCACATAGTCTGTGGTGACTCCGTACTTGACGCAGCACAAGCCACCCGAGTTGGTCGCGACATTGCCGCCGATCGAACAGAACTCCCAGCTCGACGGATCGGGTGGGTAGAAGAGTCCCACGTCGGAGACCGCGCGGGACAGCTCGGCGTTGTAGATGCCGGGCTCGGCCACGACAATGCGGTTGGCCACGTCGATTTCGAGCACCCGGTTCATCTTTTCCAGACTGAGCAGGATGCAGCCGTCGATGGCGTTGGCCGCACCGGACAATCCGCTGCGCGCTCCTTGCGGCACCACCGGGACGCCATAGCGGCTCGCGACCCTCAAGACATGCTGGACCTGGGCACGATCGCGCGCATGCACCAGGGCCAAAGCCTTGCCGGCGGGACAGAACATGGCCCGGTCGACGCCATATGTGGAGAGGACGTCGGCGTCGAAGGACACCGCTCCGTCCGGCAAGTCTTGCTGCAAGGCGTCAAGGACGCTCTCGTCGGTGCTCGTGGTCCGGCTCCCACCAAGGCTCATCAGTCCACCATACGAGCCTTGGCCGCGGTTCGACACCGCGTCGTGCGCTCAGATACCTACACCACTAGCCTCGGGATTTCACGTCGCCGGAGTTCGACACGGCGTGTAACGCACGGAAGTGCCTGTCCTTCTTGGGATTCTTGTTCTTGCGACAGTCCAAGAAGCTCAAGTGGAAGGCACTCCGCAGGT
>JACCZJ010000359.1 GCA_013696065.1 Nocardioidaceae bacterium | reverse complement strand
CTTCCATCACGATGCTGCGCGTGCGTTGAACACTGACCGGATTCCACCAGACCCCATTTTCTTTCATCGCGCTACCGACGATGGCGCCGTTAGCGATGGAGAGCAATTCCTTGGCATTGGACGGGTCGATGCCACTTCCAACTAGGACTGGTCGGGTGGCGGCCGATGTTATCTCCGAGACCTCCTGCACTGTTGTGGGATCGCCGGTCCTCTGTCCCGTCGCGATGACCGCGTCTGCGCCAAACGCCTCGGTGTCATGAGTCAGCTCGGCAATCGTGCGATCGGCGACGATCGCGTGACTACCGTGCTTTACATGAACGTCCGCGAAGACCTTCACGTCCTGGGCGAGAATGGCTGAACGGTAACGGAGGCTGACCGCAGCCGATCCTTCGATGATGCCTTCGTTGGCCACGTAAGCATTGGCCCATTGATTTGCGCGAATGAAGCGCGCCCCCGTTGCCTTCGCTATCGCCAGGCTTTGGATCGTCGCATTCGCCAGACAGAAGACGCCGACCGGGACGTCAACAGCCTCAACAACGGCCGCAGTTACGACGCTCAAGGCTGCCACAGTTTCCGGGCCGACGAGTTCTGGCTTTAGGAACGGGATGTCTCCTTCGTTCTCAACGATCAGACCATCGATTCCGCCCTCAACGTACCGACGGGCGTCCCCGACGGCACGGGCGACGATGTCGGCCATGGCAGCACCGCGATACTGCGGTGCACCTGGTAGCGGCTCCAAGTGGATGGTGCCTATTAACGGTTTGGGCGTGAGGAATACCGCCTTAAAGTCGTGGGCGGCGGGAACAACTTGGCGGGTTTCGTTTGTCATGAGGCCTCTCTGAGAGATTTCAGGAGGATGTCCGCTCGTGCTCGAGCTAGGTCGGGGTGGGAGGCCGCGGCCGCGGCCAGGGCGCCTCGTGTCTCGCACACGAAGGAGGATGAGACACATCCCCGAACCGCAGCTTCGACTGGGTCCCCGGTCGCACGTAGCCCCGCCAGGAAACCCCCGCAGAACGCGTCGCCCGCGCCGGTGGGATCCACCAGAGTGGAGACGACCGATGGGACCCGGGTGACCGTGCCCTCTACGTGCACGTCGACTCCCGCCGCACCTCGCTTTATGACGAGGACCGCTGGGCTTCCGTGATCCGATAACCACGCGGCCAGACGGCGAATGTCGGAGTGGCCCCAGAGGTCATCGACCTCTTGCTCACTGGGGAGAAAGGCGTCCAAGTCATGGAAAAGCTCACCCGATAGATAGGGGTCGCGTTCGATCGCGGGTTCGATCAAGACATCCAGGGTGCGAACAACGTCGCGACCGCGGACCTGCTCGAGAGCCCGAACCTGACCACTGCTCGACTGCGGAGCAACGTGTATTGCAGTTGGGTTCAAGCCGCACGCGTACGGCGAATGACGATGCGCATCGACCTCGGCGAAAGTTCCACCGCTTCGCTTCTCCAGTTGCCGGCGTGTCCCGTCACGTTCGTACAGCAGCCAGAGGCCGATGCTGGCAACCGCTCCCGAGCGGATGACCCCGTCAAGCTGGAGCCCGGCGCCTCTCAGTTCACTGAGGAGCTCCTCGGGATAGTCCTCTCCGATCACGCTGCTGAGCGCGACATCGTCGGACCACGTCAGCGCTCCGACCGCACTGTAGAGCCCACCGCCTCCTGCCTGTTTCCAGTCGGCGCCCTGATCCTCGACAACGACGTCATCCACGGTGAGCTCTCCGATGGTGACGAGTTGACCGTGAGGCCTGTTCACCAATCCACCGCCACGTGCTCGTAAGACACAGCCACCGCGAGGGTCACCAGGGCGCGGGCTAGGTGCATCAAGTCGTGGATGTTAGCTGCTGGGAGTCCTCGGTCGAAGTGTCGGTTGATTCCGGGGTACCCGAGGATGAGCACCCGGTTCGTCTGAGTCATTGCAACCACGTCGTCGGAGCGGGGTACATAGCCACCCAGATTTCGCGTGACCACGCCACCAGAGGCGTTCTCCTGACACAGCAGCTCGCTTACCGCGGCGTACAACTGAGGAGGGGCCACCGAACCACGTCCGTGACTGGAGAATTCCGCGAGCGAGGCGCCCCATGGAACCGAGTGACCCTGCACCCGATTGAGGTCTCGATCGGGCACGCCATGAATGTCGATCGCAACGTTGAGCGGAGCGTCCTCTGACTGCCGGAAGTACCGGGCGGCGCCACGTGAAATGGTCTGACTCGAAGCGCCACTCGGCCCTTCTTCCTCGTCGGTGAGTACAAGAGTGAAGGGAACCTCGAGCAAGGTAAGCACAGCCCCAGCAAGCATGGCTGCCGCCACCCCTGCCGCATTGTCCAGGGACCCTGTCACGCGTCCCGTTTCGAGGTCACACGCCAAATCGCTAGCCAGGCAGACCCTGTCACCGGGGTTGAGTTCGAGACTGGGCGGGCAGCGGAAGAAGAATCGATCGTCTAGTGAAACGACTTCACCGCGGTCCGTGGCCGTCCAGCTGCCATCGCTTAGGAAGCGGACGACGCGCGCCGGAGCGGGCGCCTGCGCGAGGTGATAACAGTATGGTGCGACGGGCCAGAGCCCCGGGCTGGCTGCCAAACCGTCCACAAGGTACGAGACTTCGTCCAGGTGAGCGAGCATCCGCAGTCCGCCGGACCCATAAGAGAGCACATCGCAGCCGGTACGGCCATAGTCCAGTTCAAGGGTAGCTCCCGGAGCCGACAGAGCCTCGCTCGTGAACCACTCCTGAACTTTCTTGCCCCTGGTCAGGGAGGACGCACCTGAGGGCGCCGGCGCGTCTGCCAAGAGTTGCAGCAGATGGTGCATTCGCTCGAACGTAATGAACTTTGAACAGGCGGCGGCGATCTCTTCGTCGTCCATGCGTGGCGCTTCGCTCATGTCATACACCCCGCGCGTTTCGTCTTTGAAGCAAGACGGCAGCCACGATGAGGGCTCCCCGGAATAGGTTCTGCG
>JACCZJ010000342.1 GCA_013696065.1 Nocardioidaceae bacterium | reverse complement strand
AACCTGGGTGTTGTCGAACTCACTTTGGCGATCCACCGCGTCTTCGACTCACCACACGACAAGGTGGTGTTCGACACCGGTCACCAGGCTTACGTCCATAAGATCGTCACCGGACGGGCAGCCGGTTTCGGCGGCCTCCGCCAGCCGGGTGGCTTGTCTGGCTACCCGAGCCGGGCCGAGTCTGAGCACGACCTCGTCGAGAACTCACATGCGTCGACCTCGCTGTCGTATGCCGACGGTCTGGCCAAGGCATTCGCGCTGCGCGGTGAGCAGCGGTTCGTGGTGGCTGTCGTCGGCGACGGAGCACTCACCGGGGGCATGACATGGGAGGCGCTCAACAGCATCGCGTCCGATAAAGACATCAATCTCGTCATCGTCGTCAACGACAACGGCCGCTCCTACACCCCCACGGTCGGCGGCTTCGCTGAGCACTTGGCCTCGCTGCGCACCGACCCTCGCTACGAGCAGACTCTCGACCAGGTCAAGCGCAAGCTGACCAACACCAAGCTCGTCGGCCCACCGTTGTATGACGCTCTGCACGCCATCAAGAAGGGCCTCAAGGATGCGATCGCGCCGCAGGGGATGTTCGAGGATCTGGGTTTGAAGTATCTCGGTCCTGTCGACGGCCACGACATCGCCTCTGTCGAGCAGGCGTTGACGTTAGCCAAGAACTTCGGTGGTCCGGTGATTGTGCATGCCCTGACCCGCAAGGGTTTCGGCTATCCACCGGCTGAGCAGCACGTGGCCGACAACTTCCACGGGGTGGGGACCTTCGATCCTGAGACGGGGGAACCGCTCGCCGCCGCCGCCACCATCTGGACCGATGTGTTTCGCGACGAAGTTGTCAGGCTCGGTGCCGAACGGCCAGAGCTCGTGGCCATCACCGCGGCCATGCTCCACCCCACCGGCCTCGATGGTTTCGCGGCGGCCTACCCCGAACGAACGTACGACGTCGGAATCGCCGAGCAACACGCCATCACCTGCGCCGCGGGGATGGCGATGGGTGGCCTGCACCCCGTGGTCGCGCTTTACGCGACCTTTCTCAACCGAGCTTTTGACCAAGTGCTCATGGACGCGGCTCTGCACCAGTGCGGCATCACGATCGTGCTCGACCGGGCCGGGGTGACTGGTGAGGACGGTGCATCCCACAACGGCATGTGGGATATGTCGATCCTGCAGGTGGTGCCCGGCTTGCGTCTGGCGGCGCCTCGCGACGGAGCCCGGTTGAGGGAGCTGTTGCGTGAGGCGGTCGAGGTGCCAGACGCGCCGACCGTCGTACGGTTCCCCAAAGGCGCCGTCCAGGTCGATCTGGACGCCATCGAAACGGTGGGCAAGGTCGACGTCATGGCGCGATCGGGCACGCCTGACGTGTTGATCGTCGCGGTGGGGGCGATGGTCGTGACCTGTCTCGATGTGGCGCACCGGCTCGGGGCGCAGGGCATCGGAGTGACGGTGGTGGACCCGCGGTGGGTCAAGCCCGTTGGCCCCGCGCTGATCGAGCTGGCCCGTCAGCACCGCCTCGTCGTCAGTGTCGAGGACAACGGTCGAGTCGGGGGATGCGGCAGCGCCCTGACCCAGGCCCTGCTCGACGCCGGCGTGGACCGTCCGGTCCAGGTGTTCGGCATACGTCAAGAGTTCCTCGATCACGGCAAGCGGTCGGCGATCCTGGACGAGATGGGTTTGTCCGCCCAAGGCCTGGCGCGCGACATCACCGCGCGGATGTCTGCTCTTGCAGACGTCACCGCCGAGCAGCCGGCCACGTCGCCCACTGAGCCCGGAGCAGCCTGAGACACCTTTGGGCTACTCGTCAGCGCCTGAGGCGGCTATAGCGGGCTCAGGCTCGGACACGACGGCTGACAGAATCGGCGCGTGCCACATTCAGTGAAGGATCTACTCGAACTGCTCGCAGTCGAACGCCTCGATGTCGACTTGTTCCGAGGACGGCAGCCGGACACGGCCTTTCAGCGGGTGTTCGGCGGGCAAGTCGCAGCGCAGGCCTTGCGTGCGGCGTGGCACAGTGTGGACAGTGACCTCAGCGTGCATTCGCTGCACTCCTATTTTCTGCGACCGGGTGACACCTCCGTGCCGATCCTGTATGACGTGGAGCGCATCCGCGACGGCCACTCGTTCGCCACACGGCGCGTCGTCGCCCGCCAACACGGCAAGCCAGTTTTCTACCTGACGGCATCTTTTCAGGTGACCGAGCTGGGATTTGGGCATCAGGATCGGATGCCCGCCGTCGCCGATCCGGAGAGCTGTCCCCTCGTGGGCGACATCCTGCGGGAAGTCAGTGGAGGCGGGGAGGATGCGGTGGACGCCTGGGATCGCGAGTGGGCCGCCTTGGATGTCCGCTATGCAGGTGACTCGCGGCCCGGTGGCGTGCTGGCCGACGACCAACATCCCGCTCGCGCTCAGATCTGGGTCAAGGCGGCTGGTCCGGTGCCAAATGATCCGCCTACAAACACCTGCGTGCTCACCTATGCGAGTGACCTGACGCTCCTCGGGGTGAGCCTGGTGCCCTACGGCTTGCTGATCTCGTCGCCGCAAATACAACCGGCGTCGATCGACCACAGCATGTGGTTTCATCGGCCGGGCAGAGCCGATGAATGGATGCTCTATGACCAGCACTCACCGTCAGCCTCTGGAGCACGAGGCTTCGCGCTCGGACGTGTCTTCGACCGATCAGGAATCCTGATCGCGTCGGTGGCGCAGGAGGGGTTGATCCGGCCGCTCGGTGAAGCACGCGCCGCTCTCAAAGCATCGTCAAAGAGAGCTTGACGAGCCGCCCAGCACGTCCGGGAGCCGCTTAGGAGCGGCTGACTCAGCTGAGATTCAACACCCTGAGCCGCGGTCCGCGAGCTCAGCGCGCGTGCCACAGCGCCAGCAGCTGCTCTTCCCGCCCGGTCGAGATACCCCAGTTTTGCACCATCGGAGGCTGCGCCTCGCGGATCCAGTCCCAGGTGTCGGCGATCGTCTGCCCAAGCGGACGTGGCGACAGGCCAGCCGCCAACGAGCGCGCCGGGTCGGCAGCGAGCGTCCACTCATAATCGCCCTCGGTCCACAACGGCAGCGACTGATGATTCTCGCCAAGCTGCGAGAGCCAGGCTGCGTCTGCCCACGTGAGTTGTGTGTCGCTGGGACCGGCGGCCCGCACCACGGCGTCCAGCAGATCGCCGAATCCGAAGGGAGGGGTAGGGGACACACTGTTGTAGACGCCCGACTTCGACTGCTCGGTCAATGTCACCACCCAGCTGCCCTGGTCGCGCGCGTCGATGATCTGGATGGGGGCATCGGCTGGGCCTGGAGCGAGCACTTCCCCGCCGCGCGCAATTCGCCGCACCCACCAGGTGAAGCGCCCGGTGTGATCGTGTGGGCCGACGACATACGTCGGACGGACGATCGTCAGCCCATCGTCGTCATAGGCTGACTCAGCAGCCTCCTCGCAGAGCACCTTGAGGCCGCCGTACGTCTCACCCGTGACTTCTTCGGTGCTGGTGTTGGTCAGACGAACGAGTGGGGCACCTTCATCCAGACCCGGCCCGTCGGTATCGGCATACACCGACATCGTGGAGATGAGGACATGGTGACCGCCTCGACCGTCGAGCGCTTTGGCGAGGGAGGTGACGTGTCGGGGCACGTAGGCGCACACATCGATCGTGGCGTCGAACTCGCGGCCCTCGAGCACCGTCAGCTCCTCGTTGCGGTCAGCGCGCAGTTGCTCGACTCCGCGAAAAGCGGGATCGTCGCTGCGTCCGCGATGCAACAAGGTGATCTCGTGAGCGCCGACGATGGCGGCCTCGACGATTGCGCGTCCGACGAACTGGGTGCCACCGACAAAGAGGATCCGCATGCCACGACTCTAACCACCGGCTTCGATGCCGGCATGCCTGTGCTTGCCACTGCTCAAGCGGACGGCAGACAAAGCGAGCGATCGCCGTTACTGTGGAGCATTGTGTGGTCAATGTGACTCATGTTCTCCGAGTAGGTGGCGCGCGCGTGCAACGGCAGACGGCTGGGTTGTCTCGCCACGCCCCCACACTCGCCATCGCGACCACGCTGACCGTCATCTCAGTGGTTGCCCTGCCGCTCACTGCGGATGGTGCGCTGTCGCCGGACGAGGACTTCCAAGTTCCCTTCGCGTGTGGCGAGTCCTGGGAAGGAGGCACCCGGCCGTCACACAGCCCCAGCTCCCTTGCGGTGGATTGGAACCGCGACAGCAATGATCTCGGACATCTCGTGATTGCCTCGTCGCCTGGTGTCGTGGAGTCGGTGAAGGACCTCGGAGACTCGAGCTACGGGTTGTATGTCGTCATCGATCACGGCCGCGGTTGGTCGACACTGCACGCCCATCTGCTGACTTCGTTCGTCGTGCCCGGGCAGCGGATCGACCAGGGTCAGGCCATCGGCCAGGTGGGCAGCTCGGGTAGCTCCAGCGCTCCCCACCTGCACTACGAACAGCGGCTGGATCGCTTGTACACCCATGTCCAGTTCGACGGAACCAGCTTCGAATACGACAGTTGGCTGGATTCTCGCAACTGCCCAGATGTGCCTGTCGTCGGTGACTGGAATGGTGATCGCGTGAGTGACGTGGGCACCTTCAGAAGGGGCGCGGCTGGCGGCGTTCTACGGCAACGCCTTCCGGGGGGAGCGCGGCGCAATCTGCCGTGGGGCAAGTCGACTGACCAACCGTTGGTTGGCGACTGGAACGGCGACGGTCAATTCGAGCCCGGTGTATGGCGGCAGGCGAGGCAGCGATTCATCCTCGCGGCGCCGCGACCCAAACCTCGCCGGGTCCGCTTCGGTGACGCTCGAGACTCGGCCATCGCAGGCGACTGGGACGGTGACGGCCGATGGGATGTCGGCACGTTCGATGCGGGCACCACGACGTTCTCGCTGCGCAACGCAGACGGCTACGTGAGCACCAAAGTATTCGGATCGGTCTCGAGCCTCCCGGTCACGGGTGATTGGGACGGCGACGGCAGATGGGGGGTTGGCACCTTCGATCCGGCAACGGCGACCTTCCGACTGGACCTGGGTGCGGGCGGCACGAAGAAAATCATGTTCGGCAACAAGTTGTCGTTGCCAGTGATCGGTAAGTGGAACTCAGACGCCGTCTCTGACGTGGGCGTGTGGAACACCTCCACGGGAGTGTTCTCCGAGCGTCTCGGCCCGAACCGCACCCGCACGATCCGGTTCGGGCACCGGCGCTAATCGGCGCCCCGCGTCGCGGCCAGCGCCCGCACCTGGTCGATGGTGTCGGCGTCGCTCGCCTGCTTGTCGTCTCGATAGCGCAGCACGCGAGCGAACCTGAGGGCGAGACCGCCCGGATATCTGGTCGAGCGTTGGAGACCGTCGAAGGCGATCTCGACGACTTGCTCAGGTCTCACCTGGACGACGTGACCCGTGCGAGCAGTCTCCAACTCCAGGAACCGCTGGGTCTGCCAGTGCAACATCTCATCGGTCATGCCCTTGAAGGTCTTGCCGAGCATCACAAAACCACCGGTAGCCGGGTCATGAGCGCCGAGGTGGATGTTCGACAACTTTCCCTGCCGGCGCCCGCTGCCCCACTCCACCGCCAACACGACGAGATCGAGCGTATGGCGAGGCTTGACCTTGATCCAGCCAGAGCCCCGGCGGCCCGCGTCATAGATGGCGTCGAGGGCCTTGAGGATGACGCCCTCCTGCCCCGCTGCGACCGTCTCCGCGAAGAAACGCTCGGCCGCTGATGGCTCAGCGGTCACGAGACGAGGGACGCGCAGGGCGTCCGGGGTCACCCCGTCGAGGCGGCGCAGCCTTTGCTCGAGCGGATCGTCCATCAGGACCTGCCCGTCGACATACAGGCAATCGAAGAAGAACGGGGTGACACGTGACGAGTCGCCGGCGGCCTCCAGACCGGCGGAACGGGTGGCCGTGCGCGCCGAGGTCTCCTGAAACGGTCGCGGTTTTTCGTCGGGACCAAGCAGCATCGCCTCTCCGTCGAGGATGAGCTCTGCCGCCGGAAGGCTGCGCATGACAGCGACAACTTCAGGAAGCCGCCCGGTGATGTCGTCGAGGCTGCGGGTGAAGATGCGGATCTCGTCGCGGTCCTTGTGCACCTGGATGCGGATGCCGTCTAGCTTGGTGTCGACGACCACCTCGTCGGTTACGCCGAGCTTTTCCAACGCGGATGTGACGTCTGGGGCTGTCGAAGCCAGCATCGGCCGGACCGGCTGGCCGACCTGCAATGTGAAGGCTGCTACGGCGGCAGCGCCTCGGGTCAGCGCTGCCTGCGCAACTGGGCTGGTAGCGCCCCGGAGCATCACCGCCCGGCGGATGAGAGGCAGCGGCACCGACGAGGCTGACGAAATGGCGTCGAGCATCGCCGAGTCGAGAGCTCCCTGTCGCAACTCGCCAAACACCAGGCGGCGCAGGAAGCCTTGCTCGTCAGCGGTCGCTCGTGCGAACAGTTCCGACACCGCTCGCTCCCGCGTCGACGCTGACCCGGCGCCCGACAACCGAGAGATGTGCTCGAACTGTGCATCAACGTCTGCCACCGTCAAAGTCGCCTCGGCGGCTGGTGGTGGCAGCTCGCCGAGACTTGACCAGCCCAAACCGGTTCGGCGTTGGCGCAGCTCGCCCGCGAGATAGGAGACGACGATGTGGATGTCGTCAGGCTCTGTTGCCGCCAGCACCTCGGCCAGGATGGCTCGTTTGGCGAGTCTGGACCGGGTAGCGCTGACGGCCATTGACGCAGCCACGATGCGGTGAAGCAACATGTGCTCATTGTGCGGCTGACCGGCGGCAGTTGCCTGTCTGCGATATCTGCCCGTCCCGGCCACTAGCCTTGCACGGGTGAACTCGGCACTCTCCTCCAAGACGCGCCTGTGGCGCCCGGACTGGCCGTGCGAGCCCTTCGACATCCTCCGGTCGACGCGGCGGGGTGCCGGTGACCCGGCTTTCCAGCGAGATCCAGGTGGCGCCTTGTGGCGAGCGGCTCACACACCTGAGGGACCATCGACCGTCCGCATCCAGAGGCTTCCTGGTCTGCGGGCCGTAGAAGTGAAGGGGTGGGGGAGTGGCGCCGACTGGATGCTCGAGCAGGCGCCTGACATGTTGGGAGCAGCCGACACCACGGCGCAGGAATTCACGCCAGCGGACCCTCGCATCAGCACGTTGTGGAGACGCCACCCGCACTGGCGAGTTCCGCGCACAGGTCTGGTGATGGAGGCCCTGCTGGGAGCCGTGATCGAGCAGAAAGTGACCGGGCACGAGGCCTGGCTCGGCTGGAGGCGGCTGCTTTGCCGTTTCGGCTCGCCAGCCCCGGGACCAGGGGCAGAACGGGGAATGCGGTGTCCTCCGTCCTCCGAAACGTTGACAGGCATCCCGTCGTGGGAGTGGTTGAGGTGCCACATCGATCCAGCGCGATCCCAGACAATCGTGCGAGCAGCCCGCAGGGCAGCCGGGCTGGAGCGTACCCTCGACCTGGCGCCCGCCGACGTCGAGGCCAAGCTGACCTCGGTGCCTGGCATCGGAGTGTGGACAGCGGCGGAGATCCGGCAGCGAGCCCACGGTGACTGCGATGCCGTCAGCTTCGGTGACTACCACGTGGCCAGCCACATCGGCTGGGCGCTGACGGGCCACGAGATCAGCGACTCCCAACTCGAGGAGCTGCTGGCCCCGCACCAACCGCATCGCTATCGCGTTCAACACCTCGTCACGAGCCACCTCTCCGGTCGGCCACGGCGCGGCCCCCGGATGGCGCCACGCCGCCATCTCCCCCGATGACCATCAAGCCTCGGCTCGACAGCAGTCAGGCCCGGCGGGTTGCCTTGGCCGTGGTCGGCTTTGTTCTGCTTGCTCTTGACGTGGTGAGCGGTGGACTTGTCGCGCACTTCGATCAGGCGCTGCGCGGTTGGCTGCAGCCGCAGCCCGGGTCGGTCATTGCCTTGCTTGACGTCGCAGGTGACCTGGGCAACGTGGGGGTCTCGGCGGCGCTGCTGGGCATTTCCGGAGCGGTCACTTCACATGTGCTGTGGAAGGTCTGGCCCATCCTTTTCGTGGGATCGGTCTTTTTGGTAACGCAGGGCCTGATCTATCTCACCAAGCTGGCGGTGGGACGAGACGGCCCCGGCATGTGGGCCGACCGCACGGACTACCCCGGTTACTACCCCTCTGGACATACAGCCACGGCGGCAGTGTGCGCTGGCTCGGTGGTGTTCTTGGCATTGCTGAGTCGGCGGGGCGTGAGCAATATTGCGCGGGCGGCGAATTGGGGATCGGCGGTCGGGCTACTGGCAGGTGCGCTGGCAGCCGCCCACGCGGTCGTCGGTGACTTTCACTGGTTCAGCGACGGGGTGGGCGGCTTGCTCCTCGCGCTCGGCATCTTGACGATTGCCTTCGCAGTCGTGCCGACGGACGATCTCCGCTCGCAAGCGCTCGAACCGCCGCGCCGAGACGGAGTGCAGTGAGCACGTCACGACCGTCACCCGAGACTGTCGGCGGCACCTATTAATCTCGACCTCATGAGAGCAGTGAGTGATCTCGCCCGCACCGTGGCCCCCTTCAAGGTGATCTCGGACTACATCCCGTCGGGCGACCAACCGACAGCGATCGACGACCTCGAGCGCCGCGTCGGTGGTGGCGAAACGGACATGGTGCTGCTCGGCGCCACCGGCACCGGCAAGACCGCCACGGTGGCGTGGCTGGTGGAGCGCGTCCAGCGACCCACCTTGGTCATGCTGCCCAACAAGACGCTGGCTGCCCAGTTCGCCAACGAGCTGCGCGAATTGTTTCCCAACAATGCCATCGAGTACTTCGTTTCCTACTACGACTACTTCCAACCTGAGGCCTACGTGCCCCAGACCGATACCTATATCGAAAAGGACTCCTCGATCAACGAGGAGGTGGAGCGGCTGCGTCACTCGGCCACCTGGTCGCTGCTCACGCGACGTGACGTCATCGTGGTGTCGACTGTCTCATGTATCTACGGTCTGGGATCGGCGCAGGAATACCTCAACCGGATGATCCACGTCGAGGTCGGGCGAGAGACCGACCGAGACGGTCTGCTTCGCAAGCTGGTCCAGGTGCAGTACGCGCGAAACGACCTGGCGGCCACGCGCGGCACGTTCCGGGTGCGGGGAGACACGCTCGAGGTGTTCCCCGTCTACCAGGAGCACGCGATCCGGGTCGAGTTCTTCGGCGATGAGATCGAGCGGTTGATGACACTGCACCCTTTGACAGGGGAAGTGCTGACGGAGGAGACCGAGCTCTACATCGGAGCGGCGACCCACTACGTCACCGCGCCAGAGCGGATGGAGCGCGCGATCTCCGGGATCGAGGAGGAGCTGGCGCAGCGGCTCGGCGAGCTGGAGCGTGGGGGACAACTGCTCGAGGCCCAGCGCCTGCGCATGCGCACGGCCTACGACATTGAGATGATGCGCCAGATCGGCACCTGCTCCGGCATCGAAAACTACTCCCGCCACACGGACGGTCGGGCGGCCGGCAGTGCCCCGAGCTGCCTGCTGGACTATTTTCCCGAGGACTTCCTGCTCGTGCTCGACGAGTCCCATGTGACAGTTCCGCAGATCGGCGGCATGTACGAAGGCGACATGTCCCGCAAGCGCACCCTCGTTGAGCACGGCTTCCGCCTGCCAAGCGCGATGGACAACAGGCCGCTGCGGTGGGAGGAGTTCCTCGAGCGGACCGGCCAGACCGTCTACCTGTCAGCCACGCCCGGTCCCTATGAGCTGTCCCGAGTCGACAGCACCGTCGAGCAGATCATCAGGCCCACCGGACTGGTCGACCCCGAGGTCATCGTCAAGCCCACCAAAGGCCAAATCGACGATCTGATTGCGCAGATTGAGGTGCGCACCGAGCGCAACGAGCGCGTGCTCGTCACCACGTTGACCAAGAAGATGTCTGAAGACCTCACCGACTACCTCCTGGAAAACGGGGTCCGCACGCGCTACCTGCACAGCGAGGTGGATACGCTGCGCCGCATTGAGCTCTTGCGAGAGCTGCGCCTCGGACAGTACGACGTCTTGGTCGGTATCAACCTGCTGCGCGAGGGCCTCGACCTGCCGGAGGTGTCACTCGTCGCCATCCTTGATGCCGACAAGGAGGGGTTCCTACGCTCCGGCACCTCGCTGATCCAGACCATCGGGAGAGCGGCGCGCAACGTGTCTGGCCAGGTGATCATGTATGCCGACCGGGTCACCGACTCGATGGAGCGGGCCATCGACGAGACGAATCGGCGGCGCGCCAAGCAGGTGGCCTACAACGTCGACCACGGTGTAGATCCTCAGCCGCTGCGCAAGAGGATCGCTGACATCACCGACATGCTTGCGCGCGAAGACGCCGACACCGCCGAGCTCCTCGGTGGTGGGGGACGTCAGCAGTCTCGGGGCAAGTCACCGGTGCCTGGGTTGTCCAGCAAGGACGCGGGCAAGCACGCTCGCGGCCTGGCTGGCATGCCGTCGCGTGACCTGGCCGACCTCGTGCAGCAGCTCACCGACCAGATGCACGCAGCCGCGGCGGAGCTTCAGTTCGAGGTGGCTGCCCGGCTCCGCGATGAGATCCACGAGTTGAAGCGTGAGCTGCGGCAGATGGTCGAAGCCACGGCACGATGAACGGCGACGAGTTGCTGTCGTACTGCCTCGACAAACCTGGCGCCTGGCAGGACGAGCCGTGGGAAGGCGACATCGTGGCGAAGGTCGGCGACAAGATTTTCGCCTTCCTCGGTGGCGGGTCGTCGGTCGGTGTGAAGTGCGGGAACAACCGTGACGAGGCCGACGAGTGGTTGCTGCGCTACCCCCACGATGCCCATGTGATGGCCTATATCGGGCGGTCGGGATGGAACACGCTCGACTTGGGCGGGGCCATCCCCGACGACGAGATTCTCGAGGCCGTGGACGAGTCCTACTCGACCGTCGTGTCCAAGTTGGCGAAGAAGCGCCGTCCCTGACAGTCCCCGCCAACGTTGCACCCGTCCCACCTGACAGATTGGAGACGATCCACATGACTCGAAGCTTCCAGGTGACTTTCGACTGCGCAGACCCCGCGGGCGAGGCCGTCTTCTGGGCCGATGCCCTCGGATACGTGATTCAACCTCCCCCCAACGGTTTTGACTCGTGGG
>JACCZJ010000321.1 GCA_013696065.1 Nocardioidaceae bacterium | reverse complement strand
GCTGCTGGAGTCGTCGTTCGCGCAGTTCCAGGCCGATCGTGCCGTGGTCGGGCTGGCTCGACAGGTGCGCAAAGCCGAGACGGCGCTCGAGGGCTACTCCGACGCCATCGCCTGCGACCGAGGCGACTTCATGGAGTACGCCGGGTTGCGCCGGGCCCTCTCCGAGCGCGAAGCGTCGATGTCCAAACGCCGCAAGTCAGATAGCCGAGACGCCGCGGTCGAGTCCCTCAGTCGACTGCGGATCGGCGACGTAATCGACGTGCCGGCCGGGCGCTGGGCTGGGGTGGCCGTCGTCGTCGACCCGGGGGTGGGTTCGGTGCGCGACGGTCCTCGCCCGCTTGTCGTGACCCTCGACCGACAGGCGCGCCGGTTGTCGACGGTGGACTTCCCCGTGTCCGTCGAGCCGCTGATGCGAATGAAGATCCCGCGCTCCTTCAACCCGCGAAATCCTCAGCAACGCCGTGACCTGGCCGCACTCTTGCGGGACCGGCGCCGCGATCTGCCCGGGCTCGACGGCCAGCGGGCGCGTGGGCCCAGGGAACGCAGCCCGGTCCACGACGATCCCGAGGTACGCCGGCTGCGGCAGGCTCTCGCCGACCATCCCTGTCACACCTGCGAGGAGCGAGAGACACACGCCCGCTGGGCCGAGCGGTATCTCAAGCTTCAGCGCGAGACGGCGACGATGCGCCGACGGATAGAGCAACGAACCAACACCATCGCGCGACAGTTCGACCGGGTCTGCGAAGTCCTCGAAGACCTCGAGTATCTGCATGACGGCCGTGTCACACCCGCCGGCCAGTCCCTGTCGCGCATCTACAGCGAACACGACCTGGTTGCCGCGGAGTGTTTGCGTCGCTCTATTTGGGAGGGACTCGAGCCACCTGCTCTGGCTGCGGCGCTGTCCGCGCTGGTCTACGAGTCGCGTAACCCCGATGACGCCGATCGCCCCAGAGTCCCCGGAGGAGCGGTGCGCCGGGTGTTGGCGGAGATGGTCTCGATCTGGAGCGAGCTCGACGCGGTGGAGCGTGAACACCGGCTGAGCTTCTTGAGGGAACCGGATCTCGGCTTCGCGTGGGCGGCCTACCGCTGGGCCGGTGGCGCGTCACTGGAGGATGTGCTCGACGATGTCGACCTGGCGCCGGGTGACTTCGTGCGCTGGGTCAAGCAACTCCTCGACCTCACCGAGCAGATCGCGGATGCGGCCGGTCATTCGAGCCTGCGGGTGTCGGCGCGTGAGGCGGTGCACGCAATGAGACGTGGAGTGGTCGCCTATTCCGCTGAAGTGGAAGCCGACGTCGCCACCTACGAAGCCGAGCTCCTGGATTAGACCCCCATGCCCTCAGCTTTTCTCGGACAGGGCTGCAAGGACGCGGGTCAGGGCCGAGCCGAGGCCCCACTTTTCGCCGAGCTCACGAGCATGCGCCGTCTCGTCATCGCTGAGCGGCTGCAAGGCGGCCTCGACGTCAGGCAGGTCGATGTCCTTGGCGACCTCGACGACGCGGGGAGCCACCAAGAGATAATCCGCCGCCGAGCGCAGCATGCCGCGCACCCCACTGGACAAGCCGGACGCGGCGTCTGTTGCCGCGGCCACGATGCTGGCCAGATCGCCGTACTGCTGGAGCAAGCTCGCGGCGGTCTTGTCGCCGATTCCTTTGACCCCGGGCAGACCGTCGGAGGTGTCCCCGCGCATGACGGCGAAGTCGGCGTACTGCTCGGGCAACACTCCGTATTTCGCTGCCACCACCGACTCGGTGAGCACCTCGAGGTTGCCGACGCCACGAGCGGTGTAGAGCACGCGGACAGACCGCGCATCGTCGACCAACTGGAACAGGTCACGGTCTCCAGTGACGATGTCGACAGGGCCGCGCGCGGTGGTGCTCAAGGTGCCGATCACATCATCGGCTTCGTAGCCGGCAGCACCCACCACGGCGATGTTCAGCGCACCGAGCACCTCACGGATGATCGGGATCTGGACCTCCAGCGGGTCGGGGGTCACCTCGACGTCGACACCTGCCGAGACCTCGGCGACGACGCGATGCGCCTTGTAACTGGGGATCAGCGCGACTCTCCAAGCCGGCCGCCAGTCGTCGTCCCAGCAGCACACCAGCTCGTCAGGCTCATAGATCGTGACCAGCCGGGCGATGAAGTCGAGCAATCCGCGAACCGCGTTGACTGGGGTGCCATCGGGGGCGCGCAGGGTGTCCGGCATACCGAAGAAGGCGCGGAAGTACAGCGATGCGGTGTCAAGCAACATCAGACGAGGAGTCACGCACGCGATGATGCCACGCGTTAGCTGGCTAGAGTGTCGACATGACCGCGGATGTGGCGTCACGCATCCATCGCGTCCAAGCGTCGATGGTCGATGCTTCGGTCGATGGTCTGCTGGTCACGCCCAGCGCAGACCTTCGTTATCTGACCGGGTATCACGCAACGCCGCTCGAGCGGCTGACCGCGTTGGTGTTGCCGGCTGCATCCGACCCGGTGCTTCTGGTGCCCGCACTGGAGAGGGCAGAGGCTGAACGATCGGCGGCGGCACTGGCCGGCATGCAGGTACGCACTTACGAGGAGACCGACGACGCCGTCGCCATGGCGTTGGACGTCTTGCGCGAAGGCGAGGTGGTCGCAGTCGATGACCACATGTGGGCCTCGCGCCTGCTCGCTTTTCAGACGGCCTCCCCGACTCTGCATATGCGCACGGCAGGCGCCCTGCTCTCGGGTTTGCGGATGCGTAAGGGATCCGACGAGGTGGCGTCGCTTCGGCTTGCCGGAGCCGCGATCGACCGGGTGCACTCGCGGATGGGGGAGTTCGTCAGGGTGGGCCGCAGCGAGCGGGAGGCGGCGGCGCTGATCGCGACCGCCATCATCGCCGAGGGCCACGACACGGTGGACTTCGTGATCGTCGGATCTGGTCCCCACGGTGCCTCTCCTCACCATGCGGTGTCAGACCGGCAAATCCAGGCTGGCGATCCCGTCGTCGTCGACATCGGCGGGTCCACGGCGAACGGCTACTGCAGCGACTCCACGCGCACGTACGTCGTCGGGGCTGAGCCCGACGCGGCCTTTACTGATTATTACTACGTCCTGCTCGAGGCACAGCGCACGCAGTGCGATTTCGCGCGATCTGGAGTGACTGCCGAATCTGTCGATCGGGTCGGCCGCCGAGTCATCGCCGAGGCCGGCTACGGCGAGTTCTTCGTGCACCGCACAGGCCACGGCATCGGGCTCGAGACGCACGAGGAGCCCTACATCGTGGAGGGAAACCACCTCGTGTTGGAGGCGGGGATGGCGTTCTCGATCGAACCCGGCATCTACCTGCCCGGCAAGCACGGCGCGCGGATCGAGGACATCGTGGTGACCACTGACGATGGCGTCGAACGGCTCAACACCACGACGCGCGAGCTGATCGTGTTGGAGGGCTGATGCAGGCTGTGGATCGGCTCATCTGCCAGCTGCTCGCGGCGGACGGCCGTATGTCGTACACCGATCTGGGCAAGGAGACGGGCCTGTCGACGTCGGCCGTCCACCAACGGGTCAAGCGTCTCGAGCAACGTGGAGTGATTCGCGGGTATGGCGCGAGCATCGACTTCCGTGAGGTGGGGTTGCCGCTGACGGCCTTCATCTCCATCCGGCCCATCGACACGTCCCAACCAGACGACTCACCCGACCTGCTGGCGCACATCGACGAGATCGAAGCGTGCCATTCTGTCGCGGGGGACGAGTCCTACATCTTGAAGGTGCGGGTCGCCGAGCCGAGTGACTTGGAGAGCCTGTTGGCCAGGATCAGGGCGGCTGCCAATGTGAACACCCGAACCACCATTGTGTTGTCC
>JACCZJ010000319.1 GCA_013696065.1 Nocardioidaceae bacterium | reverse complement strand
GACATGTGTACGCCGTCGGTGACGACCGAGAGGCCGCTCGCCTCGCTGGTATCCGGGTGGACCGGGTCCTCCTCTCGGTCTACGCCGTGTCCGGAATCATCTTCGGTATCACCGCCTGGGTCGTGATCGGGCGAACCGGCGCAGCATCGCCCAACGCCATCGTCGACGCGAACCTGGAGAGCATCACCGCAGTCGTGATCGGGGGCACCAGCCTCTTCGGTGGACGTGGCGCTCTGCTCGGCACGCTCCTCGGGGCTCTCATTATCGGCGTGTTCCGGACCGGCTTGTCGCTCGCTGGCGTCGACGATCAATGGAGAGTTCTCGCGGTGGGTGTTCTGGTGATTGTTGCCGTGGCCATAGACCAGTGGATCCGAAAGGTGAAGTCATGAACACGACCGGTGCCACTGCAGCGCCCGCTCCTCCCGGCGAGAGTGAGACTGCGAGCGCCACGTCGACAACGAAGCCGAACGCGTCTAAGACGCCCATCCTCTCGGCCCGCGGGCTCGTCAAGACCTTCGGTCGCGTGGTGGGCCTCGATGGGGTTGACGTCGACCTCTATCCCGGCGAGATCCTCGCGGTCATCGGTGACAACGGCGCTGGCAAGTCCACGCTCATCAAGTGCCTCACTGGGGCCGACATCCCTGACGCCGGGACGATCGAGCTCGAAGGGAAACCCGTCAGCTTCCGCCGTCCGCAGGACGCCCGCGAGGCTGGCATCGAGACCGTCTACCAGACGCTCGCGGTGGCACCGGCTCTGGACATTGCCAGCAACCTCTATCTCGGCCAGGAGCGTCGGCGGTCCGGACCCTTGGGGTCGGTGCTGCGCATGCTGGACAAGAAGGGGATGCGCGACGACGCGCTCGCCGCCATCCAAAACCTCGGAATCGGCACCATCCAGGATATGGGCGAGGCGGTAGAAAGGCTCTCCGGCGGTCAGCGTCAAGCTGTCGCCGTGGCCCGAGCGGCGGCGTTTGGCAGCAAGGTCGTCGTGCTTGACGAGCCGACGGCGGCGTTGGGTGTCAGAGAGTCCACGGCCGTCCTCGACATGATCAAGGCCCTGCGGGAGCGTGGCCTCCCGGTCATCTTGATCAGCCACAACATGCCCCATGTCTTCGAGGTTGCCGATCGCATCCACATCCAGCGTCTCGGGGGGTGCGCGGGGATTATCACCCCTCAGTCGCACGGCATGCCCGAGGCGGTGGCCATCATGACTGGAGCGACGACTCTCGAGGAGAGTCCTGGCGCGACTGCGGCGTGAGCAGGGATGCTCAGGCCGGGAGGTAACTGCCCGCTCAACGGGGGGGAGATCTACTTCGAAGGGGAGATCTACCTTGAAGTCCGCCGTTTACCGGAATTGGTAAGGGGCGCTCAAACTGACGCGGGAAGACTTCCCGAGCATGCGGAATCGAAGGAGGAGATCCGATTGACAACTGCTCGTGACCTGATGAGTCCCGATGCGCAGTGTGTCCAGCACGACCAGACTCTGGTCGAAGCAGCACGGCTGATGCGCGACCTCGATGTGGGCGCCCTGCCGATATGTGGACCCGACGAGAGACTCGCCGGAATGCTCACCGACCGCGACATCGTGGTCAACTGCATCGCTGAAGGCAAAAGCGTCGACTCGGTGAAGGCTGGTGACTTGGCGCAAGGTAAGCCAGTGACCATCGGAGCCGATGACTCCGCCGAAGAGACACTGCGGACCATGGCGAAGCACCAAGTACGGCGCCTCCCCGTCATCGACGGCCAGCAACTGGTGGGGATGGTTGCCCAGGCCGACGTGGCCCGGTCGCTGTCCGCTGAGGCAGTCGGAAAGGTATTGCAGGAAGTATCTGAGGACTGAGTCGCTGCGCTCGCGCTACTGCGCCTTGCAGGAGATAGAGCCGGTGTCATCTTGGCGGATTGCCGTGAAGATGGCGCCGGCTCTTTCGTCGTCCCAGATCACCGCGGAGCCGACGGACGTTGCCTGGCCCAGACTTGTATAGGGGACGACACACCGTTTGGCATCCTTGCCCGGATGCGCCATCGCCCACGCAAACCCGGCCACGTCGATCGGGCCGACATCTTCTCCGACCCGCAGGGCTTCCTCCGCCGCGGCGTTGACCTGGAAATAGCGCCAGGGCAGCACCACCGTCTGCCATGAGGCGCCCCTTTCCCCCACTGCGGTGATCACCTCCCGCTGATGCAGAGCGCGGGTGATGTCACCGCGTTCGAAAGCGCGGGAGCGTGAATAACCCAACGCGGTGCGGCCGTCC
Organism: Nocardioidaceae bacterium; assembly: GCA_013696065.1. Taxonomy (GTDB): domain Bacteria; phylum Actinomycetota; class Actinomycetes; order Propionibacteriales; family Nocardioidaceae; genus JACCZJ01. Next base: position 848 of record JACCZJ010000319.1, on the reverse strand, counting down.
ACTTCGCTGCAGCCCTTGTCGAGCTTGAGGCCGCCGGCTTTGGGGTCGTCAATCGCCTCGGTCGGACAGACCTCGATGCCGCCGATGGCGTCGACCATGTCGACGAAGCCGGCAAAGCCCACTTCAAGGTAGTTGTCCACGCGCACGTCGGTGGCTTGTTCGACCGTCTCGACCAGCAGATCGGCTCCGCCGAAGGCGTAGGCGGCATTGATTTTCTGCTCGCCACGGCCGGGAACGTCGACGAGCGAGTCACGAGGGATCGACAACAGCAGCTTCGGCCCGTCGCTGTCGGGCACGTGCAGCAGCAGGATCGTGTCGGTGCGTCCCCCGGCGGCATCGCCCGTGCCAAGATCGGCTTCCTCTTCCTTGGTGAGTCCTTCACGGCTATCGGAGCCCACCAGAAGGTAGGTGGTGCCCGGCGTTTCTGGCGGCCGGTCTCCGTCGGGTTCGGCGTCGACCTGTGCTATCTGACTCCACGCCCAGATAGGCACTGCGACGAGGAACACCACCCAGGCGAACAGCAGCGCAAGGATGCCTCGCAGCCACCAGTTCTTGCGCCGGCGGCGCGGAGCGCGGGCCTGGTGGGGTGACGATCCTTGCGGCGACGGCGGCTGCGGCGGGCCATAGCCGCCATATGGAGCGGGGGCGACGGGCGTGGCGAAGCGAGGTGCCTGGCGATCGGGGGGGTTGTACGTGCCGCCGAACGACTGCTGCGGAGCGGGCGGCGATGGCGGAGCCGGGGCTGGCGGTGGGACGCCGAGGATCTGGGTGGGCTCCGGTTCCTGCTCAACGGGCGGGGTGTAGTGCGGCCGGACTGGAGGCGGGCCGGGCGGCCTGTGGGGGTCGCG
>JACCZJ010000211.1 GCA_013696065.1 Nocardioidaceae bacterium | reverse complement strand
ATTGTCGGTGGCGTGCCCTAGCGTCGCTCCCTTGACCAATCCCTCCGCCAAGCGCGCCTCGAACTCGTACCGCTGCGGGGAGTGCGGATGGACTTCCCTCAAGTGGAAGGGGCGATGCGGCGAGTGCCAGACGTGGGGCGCGATCGAGGAAGTGGGCGCCGCACCGGTTTCGCGGGCCAGGCCGGGTCCAGTGAACGCCCCCGCCTTGCCGATCCCGGAGGTTCAGGCCAGAACAACTGATTCCTGCGCAAGCGGTGTGCCAGAGCTCGACCGTGTGCTCGGTGGTGGACTCGTTCCGGGGTCGGTCCTGCTGCTGGCGGGGGAGCCCGGCGTCGGCAAGTCGACCTTGTTGCTCGAGGTCGCTGCTCAGGCGGCTCGCCACGGCTCGACTGTGCTCTACGTATCCGGAGAGGAGTCGGCCTCACAGGTCCGGCTTCGGGCCGAGCGCACAGGAGCACTCGAAGACAGGCTCTACCTCGCGGCCGAAACCGACCTTTCCGCGGTGCTCTCCCACATCGACGCAGTTGAGCCGGACTTGCTCATCATCGACTCCATCCAGACGGTCGCGAGCAACGACATCGATGGTGCGGCCGGTGGCGTCACCCAGGTGCGAGCCGTCACCGCTGCATTGGTCCGTGTGGCCAAAGAGCGGCACCTCCCGACGCTCCTCGTCGGCCACGTCACCAAGGACGGCACGGTCGCCGGCCCCCGAGCGCTCGAACATGTCGTCGACGTCGTGCTCCAGTTCGAAGGTGAGCGCAACTCGCGGCTGCGTGTCCTGAGAGCCGTCAAGAACCGCTTTGGCCCCGTCGACGAGATCGGGTGTTTCGACCTTTGCGATGACGGGATCATCGAGGTCAGCGACCCCACCGGCCTCTTCGTCTCCCGGCATCCGGAGCCGATGTCCGGCACCTGCGTCACGGTGACGCTCGAAGGGCGTCGGCCGTTGTTGGCCGAGGTGCAGTCACTCGTGACACGCTCCTCGACTCCACAACCACGCCGGGCAGTGAGCGGACTCGACTCGTCACGATTGGCCATGCTTCTCGCGGTGCTACAACGTCGAGTGGGCATACAGCTGGGACTGACCGACGTCTACGCCGCCACGGTCGGAGGCGCATCGCTGCGTGGACCGGCAGCCGACCTCGCGATCGCCATCTCGGTCGCCAGTGCCGCTGTGGACGTCGCACTCCCACTTGGCATGGTGGCCATTGCGGAGGTGGGATTGGCCGGCGAGCTGCGCGCCGTGCCGAGTCTCGCCCAACGGCTCAATGAGGCAGCCCGTCTTGGTTTCACGAACGCCGTCATACCCGCCTCCCACGGGGCAACGTCAGCGCTATTCCCCGCCGTCGAAGGGCTCGCGATCGTCGAGTGCCGCGATCTATATTCAGCTTTGCGAGTGTTGCAGCTGGTGGATCGCCCGCCACGCGAGATGCCCGCAGAGTTGCACGTCGTGGGCTGAACATCCCTGTCTGGCTTTAGACTGGGCAGTCACATCAGGGGGCCAACCGAGGGGCGCGAGTGGCGAGCGGCGACAAGCAGTCTGAAGATGAGACACTTCGTGCGACGTTGGCTGCCGTTGCCCCGGGCACCGACCTGCGCGAAGGGCTGGAGCGCATCCTGCGAGGCCGCACGGGGGCCCTCATCGTGCTCGGCAACGACAAGGTCGTTGACGCCATCTCCACGGGGGGATTCGAGCTCGACGTCGAGTTCAGCGCTGCGGGTATGCGCGAGCTGGCCAAGATGGACGGCGCGATCGTCTGCGATGAGGCGGTCACCCGGATCATCCGCGCTGGCGTGCACCTGATGCCCGACTATTCGATCGCCACCCAGGAGACCGGGACTCGACACCGAACGGCCGACCGCGTGGCCAGACAGACCGGCTTCCCCGTCGTCTCCGTATCCCAGTCCATGCACATCATCGCGCTGTACGTCGGAGATACCCGCTACGTGTTGGAGAACACCGGCGCGATCTTGTCTCGCGCCAACCAGGCGCTCGCCACGCTCGAACGCTACAAGATGCGACTCGACGAGGTGTCCGGCACGCTGTCGGCCCTCGAGATCGAGGACCTTGTCACGGTCCGCGATGTGGCAGCAGTAGCACAGCGCCTCGAGATGGTGCTGCGTATCGCGAAAGAGATCGAAGACTACGTGCTGGTGCTCGGCACAGACGGTCGGCTGCTGGCGCTGCAGCTCGACGAGCTCGTAGGCGGCGTCGACTATGAGCGCGAACTCGTGGTGCGCGACTATCTCCCCTCCGGTCGGAGGACCCGCACAACGGAGTCGGTACTTGCCGAAATCGATGCTCTGTCCGCTGCCGACCTGCTTGACATCGCCTCCGTCGCCAGGCCACTGGGACTGGGCGGCGCCGACAATTTGGACAGCGCCGTCAGTCCACGCGGCTACCGGCTTCTTGCGAAGGTGCCGCGGCTTCCGGGTTCGGTGGTCGAACGCCTCGTCGAGCACTTCGGCACCCTGCAGAAGCTCCTTGCCGCCAGCATCGACGACCTCCAGGCTGTCGAAGGCGTCGGCGACACGCGCGCACGCTCGGTCAGAGAAGGACTGTCCCGCTTGGCGGAGTCGAGCATTCTCGAGCGTTACGTCTAAACCCGAGTGGGCCTCAGTGCACGCTGCGGTCAGGGCATACTCGGGTCAGGCGACTTCGAAGTAAGCCCTCTCGACACCAGCGCCGACCAACGCCGCTTCGAGCCAATAGCCTCCCGCTCGGGCGATCTCTCCGGGTCCTTGGCAGCTGAGCACCGACCGCTTGCCGTCCCAGTTGAAGGTGTATGCCTTCGCCCGGTCCTGGCGGACGACCAGCTGCTCTGCCAAGACGGAGTCGGGGCACTCCTGGCTCGTCCAGACCGTGTCGGAGCCCGAAACCACACGCAAAGCAAGCGAGTCAGCGGTGATAGCCAGCGTGCATGCTGGCTCCACCTCACTGACGAAGCGCAGCTGAGCCGACGTCCCCTTACCTGGTTGGGCGTCGTCCACCTCGACCTCGACTCCCACCTCTGCAGCTTCGCACTCGCCGGTCGGCTGGGGACGCGGATCCCTTTCCGGTTTGCCTGGTCGGCCCTGCCTGCCGTCGTCCTCTTTCCTGTTGCCAGGTTTGGATTCCCGCGAAGGTGGCGGGTCGATCCTCCTTGACTCTCCAGCCTTGTCATGGGGCACGGAGTCAGTCGAGGTCTCAGGCGGGGCGGATCCGGTCTCCATAGACGCCGCGGATGTAGCCCCGGCGTTGGTCTGGGGATCTGCACCATCGCCATCAGTCCGGACCAAGAACCACCACACCAGCGCCACGACGAGCCCGAGCACGACCAAGAGAGCAAGCCGTCGTGCCCAGTAGACGTTCGGGGGCAGGGGCCCCGACGGACGGACGACACTGCTCATGGATCAACGCTAGCCGGGCCGCCACAGCATCTGTGGCATCATCGCCACGACATGCCCACCTCGCCTGCCCACGAGCCGATGCTGCAGTGGTACGACGACCACCGCAGAGAGCTTCCGTGGCGCCAACCGGAGGTGGGAGGTTGGGCCGTGCTGGTCAGCGAGATCATGCTCCAGCAGACCCCCGTGCAAAGAGTGCTCGGTGTCTACGCGGCCTGGATGGGCCGTTGGCCTGACTCTGCGGCTCTGGCCAGAGAAACACCCGGAGAGGCCGTTCGCATGTGGGGCCGGCTGGGCTATCCACGCCGGGCGCTGCGCCTACACAGGGCAGCAGTGGCCATCGAAGAGCGGCACGGGGGGATGGTGCCTTGCTCGACGGCTGAGCTGCGGCAGCTGCCAGGCGTGGGCGAGTACACGGCCGCCGCCGTCGCGGCCTTCGCCTACCACCAGCGTGAGATCGTCCTCGACACCAACGTGAGACGGGTCCTGGGCCGGCTCTTCGCCGGACGCCAGTACCCACCCGCCACTCTCACCAAAGCCGAGCGTGAGCAGGCGCGCGGGGTCCTACCAGAGGACCCCCATATCTCCGCACGGTGGAGTGTGGCGGTGATGGAGCTCGGCGCGCTGATCTGCACAGCAGCTGCGCCTCGTTGCCGACAGTGTCCCGTCTCAGCGCGGTGTGCCTGGCGCCTCGCCGACTATCCCGCGTATGACGGTCCACCTCGGCGTGGTCAGACGTACGCCGGAACCGACCGGCAATGCCGAGGCCGCATCTTGTCGGTGCTCCGTGAAAGCGAGGGCCCGGTACCGGTTGCTCTCGTCGAGACCACTTGGGCCGATGCCATCCAACGCGAACGCGCCCTCGCCTCGCTCGTCGACGACGGTTTGGTCGTGCGAGCAGACAAGGGCGGCGCGTTGGCGCTGCCCTGAGGTCAGCTGGGCGGCAAAGCCTCTGCGACGGGAGGGGAGTCAGGCAGCTCAGCCTTGGGGGTGCCGCTGAACGTGAACTGCGCGTTGGCGCCCTCACCCTCGACGTCAACCAGCACGATCTGGCCCGGGCCGACTTCGCCGTAGAGCATTTTCTCGGCCAAGTTGTCCTCGATGTCACGTTGGACCGTCCGGCGCAGCGGACGGGCACCCAACACCGGGTCGAAGCCACGCTTGGCGAGCAGTTCCTTCGCTGCCGTGGTGAGTTCGAGACCCATGTCCCGGTCGCGCATCCGGATCTCGACGGCGTTGATCATGAAGTCGACCATCGAGATGATCTCTTCGCGCGTCAGCGGCGGGAACACGTTGATCTCGTCGACGCGGTTGAGGAACTCCGGCCGGAAGTGCTGCTTGAGCTCCTCGGTTACCTTGGCCTTCATCTTGTCGTAGGAACCGGCCACATCGCTCCCCTGCTGGAAGCCGAGGTTGACGCCCTTGGCGATGTCTCGTGTTCCCAGGTTGGTGGTCATGATGATGACGGTGTTCTTAAAGTCGATGACGCGACCCTGTGAGTCGGTCAGACGACCCTCCTCGAGAATCTGCAACAGCGAGTTGAAGATGTCAGGGTGTGCCTTTTCGACCTCGTCGAACAGCACCACGGAGAACGGCTTGCGGCGCACCTTTTCGGTGAGCTGACCGCCCTCCTCGTAGCCCACGTAGCCGGGAGGGGACCCGAAGAGCCGCGAGATCGTGTGCTTTTCGGAGAATTCGCTCATGTCCAGCTGGATGAGGGCATCCTCGTCACCGAAGAGGAACTCAGCCAGCGTCTTCGACAGCCAGGTCTTACCGACACCCGAGGGTCCGGCGAAGATGAACGACCCGCCGGGGCGCTTGGGGTCCTTGAGGCCGGCGCGGGTACGGCGGATGGCCCGAGACAACGCCCTGATCGCCTCGTCCTGGCCGATGACACGCTTGTGTAGCTCGTCTTCCATTTTGAGCAGACGCGTGGACTCGGCCTCACTGAGCTTGACGATCGGGATGCCGGTGGCCGTAGCCAGAACCTCGGCGATGAGCTCCTCGTCGACCTCGGCGACGACATCCATGTCGCCGGCCTTCCACTGCTTCTCGCGCTCAGCCTTGGCGAGGGTCAGCTTCTTCTCCTCGTCGCGCAACGAGGCCGCCACCTCGAAGTCCTGCGCATCGATGGCGCCCTCCTTCTTTAGGCGCACCGCAGCGATCTTCTCGTCGAACTCTCGCAGGTCCGGCGGCGCCGTCATACGGCGAATGCGCAGCCTCGACCCCGCCTCGTCGATGAGGTCGATCGCCTTGTCCGGCAAGAACCGGTCGGAAATGTAGCGGGCGGCCAGCGTCGCCGCTGACACCAATGCCTCATCGGTGATCGTGACGCGGTGGTGCGCTTCATAACGGTCCCGCAAACCCTTGAGCATCTCGATGGTATGGGCGATGGAGGGCTCCGCCACCTGGATCGGCTGGAAGCGTCGCTCGAGCGCCGCGTCCTTCTCGAGGTGTTTGCGGTATTCGTCGAGCGTGGTCGCCCCGATGGTCTGCAGCTCACCACGCGCAAGCATCGGCTTCAGGATGCTCGCCGCGTCGATCGCTCCTTCGGCTGCGCCGGCGCCCACTAACGTGTGGATCTCGTCGATGAAGAGGACGATGTCGCCGCGAGTCCGGATCTCTTTGAGGACCTTCTTGAGGCGTTCCTCGAAATCTCCGCGGTAGCGGGAGCCGGCGACAAGCGCTCCCAAGTCGAGGGTGTAGATCTGCTTGTCTTTCAGGGTCTCGGGCACATCCCCCTTGACGATGTTCTGGGCGAGCCCCTCGACGATGGTGGTCTTGCCGACACCCGGCTCACCGATCAGCACCGGGTTGTTCTTGGTCCGGCGCGACAAGATCTGCATGACGCGCTCGATCTCTTTGCCGCGGCCGATGACGGGGTCGAGCTTGCCCTCGCGGGCGGCTTGGGTCAGGTTGCGACCGAACTGGTCGAGGACCAAAGACGACGACGGCGCGCCCTCGGTCGGAGTACCTGCGGTCGCGGTCTCCTTGCCCTGATAGCCGCTGAGCAGCTGGATGACCTGCTGGCGGACCCGGTTGAGGTCGGCGCCAAGCTTGACCAGCACTTGAGCCGCCACGCCTTCGCCCTCACGGATGAGGCCGAGCAGAATGTGCTCGGTGCCGATGTAGTTGTGGCCGAGCTGCAGTGCCTCTCTCAGGCTGAGCTCCAGCACCTTTTTGGCACGAGGGGTGAACGGGATGTGCCCACTGGGTGCCTGCTGGCCCTGGCCGATGATCTCCTCGACCTGCGCCCGGACGGCCTCGAGGGAGATGTTCAGGCTCTCCAGAGCCTTCGCCGCCACACCCTCACCTTCATGGATAAGCCCGAGCAGAATGTGCTCGGTGCCGATGTAGTTGTGGCTGAGCATTCTGGCTTCTTCTTGTGCCAGCACGACGACGCGACGTGCGCGGTCGGTAAACCTCTCGAACATGATTCCAATCGCTCCTCGCTAGTGCATTCGCTCTCCATGCTAGTCGGGGAATCCGACGGCAGGCGCGTGCGATCTTGCAGAGAGTCCAACCGTGCGCAGGAGGGAGTTGTTCCCGTCGCGGCAGGTGCGATCCGTGAGGCGAGCTACAGCAAGTCAGTGGGCGGCGTCGTAAGCGGCCTTGATGTCGGCCGAGACGCGACCTCGGTCGGAGACGGTATGGCCGTGCTCGCGGGCCCAGTCACGCATCTGCGACGCATTGCTTGCCTCACCGCCGCCGGCACGACCGCGCGCTGATCTGCGACCGCCCCCTCGGCTGCCGCTCGCCCGGCGGGCAGAGGCGACATACCGCGCGAAGGCGTCTCGGAGTGCTGCGGCGTTGCTGGAGGATAAATCGATCTCGTAGTTGGCCCCGTCGAGTCCGAATTTGACAGTTTCGTCGGCATTGCCGCCATCGAGGTCGTCTTCGAGGACAATGTGGACGCGCTGGGCCATAGTTGTCTCCTCCATCACATAGTTAGGTTAAGAGCCAATGATAGTCCCTGACTCCTTTGCCGCGCATACTATTCCGGTTTGAGGAGGGGAAACAAAATCGCTTCTCGAATGCCAACCCCAGTGAGCAGCATGACGAGGCGGTCTACGCCGATGCCCATACCTCCGGCGGGGGGCATGCCAAACTCAAGTGCCCGCAGGAAGGTCTCGTCGAGATCCATCGCTTCTGGGTCTCCTTGCGCTGCCAGTAAGGATTGCTGGCTGAGGCGTTCGCGCTGAATAACCGGGTCATTGAGCTCCGAGTAGGCCACCCCGAGTTCCACCCCGTTAATGATGAGATCGAAAGCCTCGACTAGTCCCGGTTCGGTGCGATGAGGTTTTGCAAGCGGACGAACTGACTCGGGGTAGTCCTTCACGAAGGTGGGGGCAATCAGTGTGTGCTCAACTAGTTTTTCGTACAGTTCGAGAACGATTTCTCCCACCCCCCAGGCGGATTGCAAGTCCACGTGGTATTTACCGGCGATCATTTTGAGAGTCTTAATGGGGGTGTCCAGCGTCACGGCCTCCGAAACTGCCTCACAAACCAGCTCCAGCAAGGTGGCGTGTCTCCACTCGCTCTCGAGGTCAATCTCGGTGCCATCGCGCCCGCGCACGCAGGTGCGCCCGATTGCCCGCGCAGCGTCGATCACCAGCGACTGGGTGAGCTCGGCCATGCTGTGGTAGTCGCCGTAGGCTTCGTACGCCTCGAGCATGGAGAACTCGGCGGCGTGGGTGGAGTCAAGGCCCTCGTTACGAAACGTGCGCCCAATTTCGTAAACCCGGTCAACCCCACCGACGAGAGCACGTTTGAGGTCGAGTTCGAGGGCGATGCGCAGAAGCATCGGCTGATCAAAGGCATTCAGATGGGTGCGGAAGGGCCGCGCCGCGGCACCGCCGTTCGTCAGCTGCAGGACAGGTGTCTCAACCTCGATGAAACCTCGGGAATCAAGCGTTGACCGCAGGGAACGCAACACCAGTGCCTTTTCGCGAACGATGGCGCGCGATTCGGGCCGCACAATCATATCGACATATCTCAGCCGAACGCGAGACTCATCACTGAGTGGTCGGTGTTCGCCCGGCAGCGGACGGAGAGTCTTGGCCGCTATTTGCCAGTTGAAAGCCTGGATGGAGAGCTCGCCTCGTCTGCTCGTCACCACGTCTCCCTGCACCGCGAGGTGATCGCCGATGTCGACCATTGCCTTGAAATCACTGAGCGAATCTGCGCCTAGTTCCGCCACGGAAAGCATTACCTGCAGCTCGCTTCCATCGCCTTCTCGCAAGCGGACAAAACACAGTTTTCCCGTGTTTCGCAAAAAGATCACCCGTCCAGCCACGGCAACCTGGTGACCGGTTTTGTGATCAACACCCAGCTGAGCCGCGTCGTAGCTGTCGACTATTTCCTTGATTGTGTGCGTGCGCGGCACATTCAAGGGGTATGGCGACGTGCCGCGCGCGATGAGTTGGGCGCGCTTCTCGTGCCGAACCCGCATCTGCTCCGGCAGCTCTTCCGTATGCGGGGTGGTGGGATTTACCTGCGGCGACTCAGCCATGATCGAGAGGGTACGGGATGGAAGTCGAGCCGCTGCACGTCTTTCACCTGGTGATAACCGATCAGCTGAGCTGCACCGCTAGGTTGTCGATCAGGCGAGTGCCACCTACTTTCGCCGCGACGAGGAGCCGTGCCTCCCCAGCGTTGGGTGGCTCCCCGAAGTCGGTGCCGCGCAGGGTGAGATAGTCCACCGCCACCCCCGGTTCGGAGCCCAGCACGGCCTCAGCTGCAGCCAGTACGCCGGTCGCGCCGCCTGACCCTGCCGCCGCGCCGGCCGCGAGGGCGCGGCTGAGAGCGAGGGCGCAGGCCCGCTCGGAGTCCGACAGGTAGCGGTTACGCGAACTGAGCGCCAGGCCGTCGAGCCCCCGAACCGTCTCCGCGCCGACCACCTCGACCGGCATACAAAGGTCAGTGGCAAGCTGCCTGACCAGCACCAGTTGCTGGTAGTCCTTTTCGCCGAAGATGGCGACGTTGGGTGTGACCAGCCCGAAGAGCTTGGCCACCACCGTGAGGACGCCGCGGAAATGTTCAGGGCGGCTGGCGCCCTCGAGGATCGAGCCAGTCGGGCCAGGATCGACCGTGACAACGGGCGGCCAGGCCGGGTAGACCACGTCCACCGAGGGCGCGAACACCACGCTGACACCGTGTTGCTGGCACATGGCGAGATCGGCTTCGAGGGACCGAGGGTATCTCGCAAGGTCTTCGCCTGCCCCGAACTGCAGCGGGTTGACAAAAATGGAGGCGACCACGAGATCGGCCATCCGCCGCGCCTCGTCGAGGAGGCTGGCGTGGCCGCGGTGCAAAGCCCCCATCGTGGGCACGAGAGCCACCCGTGCGGCTCGGGATCTATCGGCCTCGGCGAGCGTCTCACGCAGCTCGGAGTGGGTGGTGACTATTGCGACTCTTGACCGTCCACCGAGGGTGGTCGGCGAGGTGTCGTCACGCACGGATTCCGGCTAGCGCGTCGTTGAGCGCCTCCACTAGGGCAGCGGCACGGCGTGGTTGGAGCCTGCCGTCGGCTACGGCCCGGTTCGCAGTCGCCCTCCCCATGGCGACGTACGACTGCAGAGTCTCGGGCGCCTCGGCGGTCATGCTGCGCAGGTGGGCGCGCACCGTCTCGAGATCCCCTCGCACGATGGGCCCCGTCAGCGCTGCGCCGCCAAACACCAAGACGTTGTCGAGTGCCGCTGCCAGCAGAGGTCGCAGGGTGCGTGCGGGATCGTCGGTTCCCGCGCTGCGCAACATGTCCATCGCCTGCGATACCAACGTCACCAGATGGTTGGACCCGTGGGCCAGCGCGGCGTGGTACAGCTCTCGATTGGATTCGGACACTTCGACGAGTCGCCCACCGAGGTCGGCGACGAGAGACCCGACGAATGCCCGGTCAGCGGGTCCACAGGTCACTGCGTAGGTGCAGCCGATCAACCGCTCCAGATCCAGGTCGGTGCCGGTGAAGGTCATCGCGGGATGCAGAGCGATGCCGCGCGCACCAACGTCGAGGGCGGGTTGGAGAACTTGCAGGCCGTGGCGCCCACTCGTATGCACGATGATCTGTCCGGAGCGAATGGCGCCCGATGCCACCAACATGCGCACCACGTTGTCCAGTGCATCGTCGGGAACAGTCAGGAGCAGTAGGTCCGCTGCCTTGGCGACAGCTGTGGGCTTGTCGATCCTGGCACCGGGCAGCAGTGTCTCGATGCGGGTCCGGGAGGCGTCTGACTCGCCGGCGACGGCGGCAAGCGGGTAGCCAGCAGCGGTGAGTGCAGCCGCGAGC
>JACCZJ010000261.1 GCA_013696065.1 Nocardioidaceae bacterium | reverse complement strand
CCACTACACCGTCGACAGCCAGTTGTTTGAGCATGAGCTCGATCCGACCGCGACGCAGGCCGGTCTCAGCTTCCAATGCCGCCACGGTGGCGGCGCTCGGCCCCCCGGCACCAGCCGCCGAGGTGTGGGTCTCCAGGCCAGCAAGCAACCGGCGTACTTGTGCGGGATCGGGGATGGTCGCTGTCGCGAAGTAGTCCCACACACCCTCATCGGCCGTCGACGGAAGCAGCACCACCTGGGCGACGTCGATCCCACGACCGGCCCGGCCAACTTGTTGGTAGTAGGAGACGGGAGACGGTGGTGAGCCCAGGTGGACCACGAACCCCAGATCCGGCTTGTCGTAGCCCATACCGAGAGCGGAGGTCGCCACCAGGGCCTTGACGGCGTTGTCGCGCAGGGCGTCTTCGAGGCGGACCCGCTCCTCGCCATCGAGCGCTCCCGTGTATGCCGCCACAGTGCAGCTCGCTCCGTGGACCGATTGGATCACGGCGGCCAACCTATCCGCGTCAGCCACCGTGAGCGTGTAGACGATCCCGCTGCCAGCAAGTGTGGGCAGGTGCTCCACGACCCACGCATATCTCTCAAGAGGACTCATGGTGTCGGTGACGCTGAGCTCGAGGCTGCGGCGGGCTAGAGGTCCGCGCAGCACGAGAGTCGAATCGCCCAGCTGGAGAGCGACATCCGTCGTTACCCGTGCGTTCGCGGTCGCCGTCGTCGCGAGGACCGCGGTGGCTGGGTTGAGCCGCTGAAGGATAGCGGTCATCCGACGATAGTCGGGTCTGAAGTCGTGCCCCCAGTCAGACACTGCGTGGGCCTCGTCCACGACCACGAGTCCGAGCCGTCCTGCCAGGATGTCGAGCACCCTGCGTCCGAAGCCCGGATTGGCCAGCCGCTCGGGTGATACCAGCAGCACGTCGATGTCGTCCCCGAGCAGAGCCTGCTCGATCTGGCTCCACTCGGAAAGGTTGGAGGAGTTCAGCGTTGCAGCCCGCAGCCCCGCTCTCGCGGCAGCGGCGATCTGGTCCCGCATCAGTGACAGCAACGGCGACACGACCAGGGTGGGACCCTCGTCCGCAGTCCGCTTGACCGCGGTCGCCGCCCAGTAGACGGCCGACTTCCCCCAGCCGGTGGCCTGCACGACGAGCACCCGCGCCGCCGGCTGGACCAGCGCTGCCACGGCGCGCACCTGGTCGGTTCGAAGCTGGGCCCCCGGGCCGGCGATCGCCTCGATGACCTGGCCGGCGATCAGGGATTGTTCGGCCGTGAGCTGCGGCTCCTCGTCAGTCATCTCCAGACACGGTAGCCAACGGTCGTTCAGTTGGAACGATATGACCCGGTGGAGCAGATTCGGCGCCATACCGTTTTACATCGAGCGCGCGAAGTAACCTCGCTGTCATGGATGCCAAGGCCTGGGACGAGCGATATCGGGAGGTCGACCTGGTCTGGGGCAGTGAGCCCAATCAGTTCGTCCGTCGTCTGTGTGAGCGCCTTCCAGTCGGACAAGCGCTCGACTTGGCCTGTGGCGAAGGGCGCAACGCCTTGTGGCTGGCTCGCCTGGGGTGGAGGGTCCTCGGAGTCGACTACTCCCCCGTGGCGATCGAGAGAGCGAAGGCGCTGTCGCAGCGCGAGTCCGCACGTGTCGCGGACCGGATCAGCTGGCGGGTGGCAGATGTCACGATCGACAGGCCGCGGCCGAAGTCTGCCGACCTCGTGCTCGTCAGCTACGTCCATCTGCCCTCTGACCAGAGAGGCGAGCTCATCCGATCAGCGACACGCGCAGTCAGACTCGGGGGGCATCTAGTCGTGGTCGGGCATGATCGGCGCAACCTGGATGAGGGAGTCGGCGGACCGCAAGATGGCGACCTGCTGTACGCCCCGGACGAGCTGGCGCACCTGTTGGTAGGCACCGGGGTGGTGGTGGAGCTGGCTGAGACGGTCCAGCGTCATACCGACCACGGGGTCGCGTTGGACACACTGGTGCACGCGCGACGGCCACGCGACGAAGGTTGACGAGGCCGCCTCCCTGCAGATGTGGACGTGAGCAGCCCTATCAGGTGCGCCAGGCTCGCCAGGCGGTACGGGTCATCGGCAGCTGCAGGGGCAGTCTCAGCAGGACCAGGACCTTGGCGAGGGGACCGCCGCTCGACCGGCAGACGTCGGCAGCCATCTGCACGTTCGCTGGGAAGACGGCGACAAGCACGGCTGTGCTCGCCAATCCGGCCGTTCTGCGTGTGCGCGGCACGACCAGCCCCGCCGCACATGCGAGCTCCGCCGCTCCACTGGCGTAGACCAGAGTGCGTCGAGCGGGTAAACGGTGCGGGACGATCGACTCGAAGTGACGGGGTACGACGAAGTGCAGCGTTCCCGAGGCCGCGAACAGAGTCGCCAGGGCCAGTACGTTGACGGAGGCTCGCCGCTCCACGGCTGGACCTGACTATTTCTCAGAGACGGTGATGCCGAGGACACTGATGGGTTGCGCCGGTTGCTCGCCAGCCTCAGCGGCGACTCCCTGCTCCGCGACATAGTCCACGACCTCCATCCCGGCGGTGACCTTCCCGAAGATCGAGTAGCCATTGGGATCGGGCAGTTCTGTGTCGTCATAGACGATGAAGAACTGGCTGCCGTTGGTGTTAGGTTCTTGGCCGCGCGCCATGGCCAGGGTGCCCGTGGGGTAGATGCCGTCGGTGGGCGGGTTCTCGACACCGAACTCGTAGCCGGGACCGCCTTGACCCGTCCCGGTCGGGTCACCGCACTGCAACACGAAGATTCCCGACGTGGTCAGGCGGTGACAGGGGCTGTCGTCGTAGAAGCCCTCCTGGGACAGGAAGTTGAAGGACGCCACCGTCTGCGGCGCCTTGTCGCCATACAGCTCGACTGTGATGTCGCCACAGTTGGTCGCCAGCACGGCTTCGAACGTCGTGCCCTCCGCCTTGGCAGTTGCCGGTGCCTCGCCGAACTGTTGCGGTTCGGCGGGTGGTGGCGGAGCGTCACCGCAGTCTCCCGGTGTGCCGGTCGACCCGACCGCTTCGCCCGACGCGCCGCCGTCGTCGTCTTGGGGCAACAGAAAGGCGATCGCGACGATGGCCGCGATGCAGGCGGCGACGACGATGGCAACGACAGCCGGGGTGGCCTTGTTGCTCCCGCCGACCGAGGTCGAGCCGTTGTGCTGAGGATGCTGAGTGTTCGACATGGCCGACACCTTATGAGACGAAGGGATCCAGCAGTCGCACATCCCCACCCCGACGTGGATCTGCGCCCGGGCCGCTGCGACCGATGGCCGCCACCCCACCGAAGTAGGTATCGTGCGCCGGCCACAGCACTACCTCGTCGGTTTCTGCAAGCCGGCGCAAGGCGCGTTCGTCGAACCCCGTCTCGACATGCACTCGATCAGGGACCGGGTTGAGTCGCGGCGCCTCGATCGCGGCTTGCGCCGACATGCCGGAACCCAACGCCTTGATCAGCACCTGCAGGAGCGATGATCGGATCCGGCTGCCGCCGGCCGCGCCGGCGACGAGCGCCAGCCCGTCGTCAGCCACGGCGATGAGTGGCGACATCATGGAACCCATCCGCTCCCCCGGGATCTCGTTGCCGCGCACCAACTCACCCTCGCCCAGCATGGAGTTGAGGTGAATCCCCAGGTTAGGCAACCAGACACCAGAGGAAAGCCCAAGGCTGGTGGTGATGGCGCAGGCGTTCCCCTGGCTGTCGACAGCAGCGAGGCTGGTGGTGTCGCCCCGCTTGGGCAGCGAACGCAGCGCGGCGACCAGGCGCACTGCCTGCTCCGCTGGGTCATCGGTGAGCTCAAGCGCCGCGGCGGTGCCCAGCAGGTCGTCGAGGTCGTCGCCTCTCGCATGAATCTCATGACCGCCGAGCACAGCAGTGAGCGGGGTCTTCTCCCTGACCTCGTATGCCGCCAGGTCAGCCATGCTGAGATCGCCTTCCTCTCCGATAGCCGCCACGATGGCCTCCGCGATGCGGCCGGTATAGAACGCATCTGGACCCTCGTCGGCCAGCACCTGCAGGGCGGTATCGAGGCCGGGGTGATGGAGACGCCCGCCGCCGGGCAGCACCGACTCTTCGAAGCCGTAGATGCTGCGGCCTTCGTTTATGAGCAGGGCAGCGGCCACTGTCTTCAAGACCTTCGAGTGGACCGCTGTGAAGGAGACACCTGTAGCTGCATGCGCGATTGCCGGGGCTACCAGGTCTCGCCACGGTCTGGTGCCCCAGCGCCCATGCAGCGCAGCAAGGCCGGCAGGCACTCCGGGAACCGCCACGGTCGCTGCACCGACTGCGTACTGGACCAACTGCCCACCGAAGTCGATCGATATCTCCGTCGGCGTGCAGGAGCGTCGTCCCCCCAAACCCGGGACGGTCACGAAGAAGTCGAGGCAGTGGGTCGACTGGGCTTGCGCATCGTAGTAGACGGCATATCCCCCGCCACCGAGCCCGGTGAACACAGTCTCGGCAACGCACGAGGCGAGCGACATCGCCACTGCCGCATCCGCCGCTCCGCCCCCATCGCCCAGGACGTCAGCGCCGACTTCGGCGGTGATGGGGTTACCGGCGGCGACGGAGGCCGGGAGGTGGCGTGTGTGCATCGACAGGTTCTGGTGGCTGAGCTGGTGGTCAGCTGGTCCCGATGGAGGTGCCGCTGATGGGGTGTCCCTTGGCGAGCACGGTGATTCCCTCGTCGGTGACGGTAAACCCCGCAGCGCGGTCGGCAGCGGGGTTGAGTCCGATCTGACAGCGGTCGGGAACCACCACGTTCTTGTCGATGATCGCGTTGACGACATGGGCGCCCCGACCGATTCGGACGTTGTCCATGATGACGCTGCGATCGATCCTGGCTCCCGTGGAGACGTAGACGTTGGTTCCGATCACAGACGATCTGATGGCCGCGCCCGACACGATGGAGCCTGCGCAGACGATGGCGTCGTCGGCCGACGCCGACTCGACGAACTTCGCCCCGGGCAGCTGCACATGGGATGTGAAGATCGGCCAGTCCCGGTTGTAAAGGTTGAAGACTGGCTCGACTGACACCAGGTCGAGGTGGGCCTCGTGGTAGGAGCTCAATGTGCCGACGTCACGCCAATAGTCTCGGTCCTTGATCGTAGATCCGGGGACGTCGTTGCGTTTGAAGTCGTAGACCGCCGCCTCGCCTCGGCCAACCAGCATGGGGATGATATCTCCACCCATATCGTGTCGAGATGACTCGTCTTCGGCGTCTCGGCGCAGCGCGTCGACCAGAACGTGAGCCGAGAAGACGTAGTTGCCCATGGACGCGAAGGACTCTTGAGGACTGTCGACCAACCCCGGCGGGTCGGCCGGCTTCTCGATGAAGTCGGTGATCGAGACACCGTTTTCGCCGGTGGCGATGACGCCGAACTGGTCAGCTTCCATTCTCGGTACCCGGATGCCGGCGACCGAGACGCCGGCGCCGGAGTCGATGTGCGCCTGGACCATCTGCGACGCGTCCATACGGTAGACG
>JACCZJ010000248.1 GCA_013696065.1 Nocardioidaceae bacterium | reverse complement strand
CGGGCGAGCGCTTTCGGACAGACACCGAACGCGGCTTCAGGGCGCGTGCTCGTCGCCGACGATGCCGCTCGATCGCCGTCGTTCGGTGCACCCTGAACTGGCGGTCTGAGGCGCTCCGACTTCCCGGGAATCGTTGAGCGTTTTGGGACGGCCAGATCGGGCGACCCGCGTAGATGGTGTCCGTACCCGCTTGACCATATGATCGGCACAGGTTGCGACCGATCAAATCAGGCGGACGCCGTTGGCCCGTCGGGCATCATGCGAACTCCATCCCCGCAACCTAGGGGTAGTTGTTGTCGCCCCACGACCTCGTCAAGCGCCCTTACGTCGACTCGTTCACGGGAGTGCGCCGACCCTGGCCGGGGTCGACGCGTCTACGGCTGCGCGCCGGGCGGAGGCGCGCTGGCCGCAGAAGCAAGCAGATGACTCGTTGTCAGCAAGCCGGTGCACGTGTCCAGTGCCGCACACGTGCTCGGCCGTTCGTAAACGACTGGTCCTTTGCAGCCTGAGTCACCTCAGTACCCCAAGACCCGATGGGTGAAGGCGTTCGCGAACTTGCCGTCGGGATCGCTCCGGCGACGGAGTGCTGCGAAGTCCGCAAGTCTTGGATACTGCGCTTCCAACTTGTCACGGGTGGCGACGAAACACTTTCCCCAGTGGGGTCGGGCGCCCAGCGGCAGCAACGCTTCCTCGAGGAGCGGCAGCGCGTCGTGAACCTGCTGCCAGGCGCGCTTCCAGGTGAAGTGCAGGGCCACGACGTCTTCGTTGTAGGCGCCGCTCAACCACAGCCGATCGCCGGCGACGGTTCGTATCTCGCCAATCTGCAGAAGCGGTGCGAAACGAGGAGCCAGCCGCCGCACGTGTGCGAGTGCGTCGGCGGCGAGACGGCGCGGAACCAGGTACTCGGTCTGCAACTCCTCTCCGCTGCTCGGCGTGAATGCCCGTCGGAAATGCGGCAGCCTGTCGTGCCACGGGCCTTCGATACCCAGTTGGGCGGTCACGGCGTCGGAACTCTGTCCTGGGATCATGTGCATCGGCACGTGGGCGGCGACGGCACTGCGCAGCGAGGCCGACTCAGAGGTCGCTGTGGTCTTGATCCACACCTGGTTCACGGCGTCGCCAGTCCAGGTCGTGAAGACACTGACGCTGTAGCCGGACGCCATGACTTCGTCGAAGTCGTTCAGGAAGACCTGCCAGGGCAGGCTCGTGTAGACGAACTGGCGGACGTTGTACGTCGGCACGACCTTCAGTGTGACGCTCGTGACGATGCCGAGGAGGCCCAAGCTGACCACCCAGCCGTCGAAGTCGGGTTCCTCGGCCCGAATCGAGCACAGCTCGCCGTCTGGTCCGATCACTTCCAACCCGCACACGAGGGAAGCGAGAGACCCGGTGCGATCCCCTGAGCCATGCGACCCAGTCGCAATCGCACCGGCAACCGTAATGTGGGGCAAGGAAGGCAGAGTGGGCAGGGCCCATCCTCGGCTGTGCAGCGCCTCGGCCACATCTCCGAGCAAGAGTCCGCTCGACACCGTTGCAGTTGCCCGGGCAGTGTCAACGGAAACGTGGCCAGGCAGCGCATCGAGTACCACCAGGACGCCATCGGTGTCCGCGAGGTCGGTGAAGGAATGACCTGAACCCAGGGCGCGGACACGTTCATTCGCGGCGACGAGTTCCTGCACCTCAAGCAGCGCGAGAGGTCGTGCGAGACGAGCCGCCCGATACGCGTGGCTACGAGCCCAGTTCGTCCTCACCAATCGTCACTCTCTCGACGTGGGCGCACATTGGTCTCGCGGACCGCCCGGGGCACGAGCCGTGCGGCGGCGTCTCCCTGGAGTTGTGGTCGGTGTGCGACGCCATCGTCCTCTCCCTCTCGGTCACCCGGCGAAGGTTGCCGCCGGCGCCCCGCGGACGTCGGGGGCACGACGCCGGCAGCGGGCTGTTCACCGTTGGTGAGATCGAGACGTGAGGTGGTGATGAACAGATCGTCGAACCCGTCGCCGCCGAAAGCGCAGGCGGTTACCTGCCGGGCCGACACCGCGATGACGGCGTCGAGCTGCCCCTCGGTGGTGTAAAGATCTACCGCGCCGCCGCCCCACAGTGCCAGCCCCAGCCCGCCCTCGGAGTCGATGATCATCCCGTCGGGCGCGCCGACCTTGGTCGGGATGTTCACGACGGTTCCACGGCCGGCGAAGGCGCCGGTGTCGGGATCGAAGTCGACGGGGTCGATGCGTTGCGTCGGCGTATCGACGAAGAAGACCGTCGTACCGTCGTGGCTCCACACAGCCCGTTGGAGATCGTCACGTCGATCAGGATCTTGTGCACTCGACCATCTTCGTCGAGCCGGTAGAGCGCCCCACGACCAGGTGCCGCGTCGTAGGCCATCGACCCGCAGGAGAAGCGGCCCTGCGGGTTGCAGCCTCCTTCGTCCATCCGCACCGACGAGTCGGTCCACAGGTCGGGTAGTGGGCGTGGCACCGACGACGCGGGGTCGATCAGCGCGAAGCCTCGCCTCCACAGCGACGACGAGGCACTGGCGATGAGCCACCCAGGCACCGTCCGTGTCATCGATCGCCTCGCCGACAGAGAACTCGTCGAGCGCAGGGCGGGACGGCATACTACGGGGAGTCAACGGTCGGACCCGCGGCCTCTGATTGACCCTTCCGGAAAGGAAGCATGGGTAAGCCTCAACGAGGCGAGGCTCGCCTGGCTGGACGCAGTGGTCAATCGGCTCGGCCGCACCGAACAGACGCAGCTCCAGTCGGCTGTCGAGGACCTACTGACGGTGCTCACGCCTGGCTAACACGAATTGGAGCACATGTGTCGTCTGTGCGACCTGAGTGTCTGTCCGCAGGACCCCTGCCCGATCACGCTCGCATCGGAGGATGCATCATGAGTGCGCGCTCGCACCGATCTGTGAGCGGTGATCCACGCTGACGACGGCCCGATCCCCGACCGCGGCGCTGGCATTCGAAGAGCTCATCGCGGCCGCCGCGCCGATCTCCGACGCCCGCCGCGGTGGCGACGGCAGCGGAACCTGTCAAGCCCGGTGAGACAACTTCTCATGCGGATTTGATGAGTGCTTCGGGGTCGGTTCGTTGATCCAGGCGATGGTGGGCAGCTTCGGGGGCTGGGACCGACGGTGCCGGAATCGTGTCGGGTTGGCGGTGTAGGCGGCGTCGAGGGTGATGGCGCGTTGAGCGCGGATCTCGACGGCGGTGCCGTAGTGACCGACGCCGGGGTGTGTAGCCC
>JACCZJ010000228.1 GCA_013696065.1 Nocardioidaceae bacterium | reverse complement strand
GCGCAGCACACTGAACCCATCCTGGCCTGGCAGTCCGATGTCGAGGATGAGCAGGTCGAAGTCGCCGGACAACGCGTGGTCCAACGCCGATGGGCCGTCCGTGACGGCGGTGACAGTGAAGCCGTTGGCGCTCAGGCCTCTCGTCAGGAACGACGCGATGCGCGCCTCGTCCTCTTCGACGAGGACTCATCGCCGGAGAGCTTGGGGCCGGGATTGCAAGCGGGCCGCCTTTAGGGTGGTGCCGTGGACGCCGACAGACTCGACCAGCTGTTGCTGGCGGGGTCTGCCGTCCTCCTGCTCGCCATCTTGGCGGTCCGCGCGTCGGCCCGAGTCGGGTTGCCCAGCCTGCTGATCTATTTGGCGATGGGCATCGTGTTGGGCGAGTCGGTCCTCGGCGTCGAGTTCGACGACGCCAAGACCGCCCATGCTCTCGGCTTCGCGGCCCTGGTCGTGATCCTGACCGAGGGGGGCCTCACCACCAAGTGGGCTGAGGTCAGACCGTCGCTCAAGCTTGGTGTCGCGCTGGCGACAATCGGTGTAGGCATCAGTGTCGGGGTTGTGGCCGTGGTAGCGCATTTCGTGCTCGGCTTGTCCTGGGAGCTCGCCGTTCTCCTTGGCGCCATCACGTCTCCGACCGACGCTGCAGCAGTCTTCTCCGTGCTTCGCAAGGTGCCGCTGCGCCCCAAACTGCTGGGCGCGCTCGAAGCCGAGTCCGGCCTCAACGATGCCCCCACGGTTCTCCTGGTCGTGCTGCTCAGCACGTCACATGGTCTGGACGACGGCATCGGAGGCTTCGTGGGCTTGGTCGTCTATGAGCTTGTCGCGGGTGTCGGGCTGGGTGCCGTGGTCGGAATCAGCGGCGCCTGGTTGCTCAGACGTGTGGCCTTGCCGGCATCGGGCCTGTATCCGATCGCTGTGATGGCGATCGCCGCCTTCTCGTACGCCGGCACGGCCGCTGTGCACGCCAGCGGCTTCGCAGCGGTCTACATCACCGCCCTGTGGCTCGGAAACTCCGAACTGCCGCACCGCAGCGTGACCCGTTCATTCGCTGAGGGCCTCGCCTGGCTCGCCCAGATAGGTCTGTTCATCATGCTCGGGCTGCTGGCCTCGCCCAACAGCTTCGACGTCGAAAGCATTGTCGGCGGGATCGTGGTGGGAGCGGCGCTGACGTTCCTGGCCCGACCGTTGAGTGTGTTGGTGTGCAGCGTCCCGCTACGAATTCCCTGGCGGGAGCAAGGCTTCCTGGCAGTGGCCGGACTGCGTGGGGCTGTGCCGATCGTGCTGGCCAGCATTCCCCTGGCTGAGCGCGTCGACAGGGCCGAGGGACTTTTCAACCTAGTCTTTGTCCTGGTTGTGGTGCTCACAGTGCTCACCGCACCGATGCTGCCCAAGCTCGCCACAGCGCTCGGCGTCACAGTCGAGCGTGCCCGAGAGGTCGAGGTCGAGGCGGCGCCACTCGAGCGCATTGCCGCTGACCTGTTGCAGGTCAAGATCACTGACGAGTCGCGGCTGCAGGGGGTCGAGATCGGTGAGTTGCGCCTGCCGCCCGGGACCAGCGTGTCCCTGATCGTTCGCGATAACAGCAGCTTTACGCCTGAGCGTCGTACGTCGTTGAAGCGGGGCGACGATCTCTTGATTGTGACGCCTCGCGCTGACCGTGACGCCATCGAGAAGAGGCTCCAGACCGTGAGCAAAGGTGGGCGATTGGCCACCTGGGTTGACGACAGTTCTGACTCGTCACGGTGAGGCCTGGCTCAGCTGGTTGAGCGCGGCGATTCTCTCACCGACGTACAAGTTGAAACCTGACGCTTCAACCGCAAGGCGCGGCGCGCCTTCAAGTTCACACTGACGAAGCTGTCTCCGATGACGACGTCGACACCAGGCGCCACATCTGGACCATCAGTGAACTCGACGGCACCTTTGAACTGCATCGCGACGAGCCTGACGGTCGGATCGTCCGACTGCCCCCTCACGATGGTGACGTTGGTGGCGGCCAAGTCGGCGGGAGCATTGTCGGACTCGCCGCGTCTGAAGCCCTTATCCACAAGAGAATCGAGCGTTGCGGTTGCTAGTCCGGTGGTCGTGCCAGCGTTGAAGACGTTGACGATGACGTCTTCGGACCTGATCCTCTGTCCTTTGCGGAACTTCTCGACGCTGACGCACTTCGGGGTCCTCTCGCTGGGTGTAGGCGTCGTGCCGGCCCCCTCGTCGGACTCGGAGAGGTTGCGCCAGCCGTAGTACGCGGCTCCCAGAAGCAGACCGATCAGCACCACCAAGGTGATCGGGGTCTTCCAGTTCACGGCACTCTCCTTAGGCGACTCGCACCTCGGCCGTCCATTGGCCTCTGTCGTTCGACGGCTGCTCTTTGCGTCGGGGCGCACCTCTGCG
>JACCZJ010000220.1 GCA_013696065.1 Nocardioidaceae bacterium | reverse complement strand
CCCGGAACTTGTTCTTGAATCCCTTGAGCTTAGGGAGGCGCATATGGAGCGGCATCTGCCCGCCCTCGAAGCCGAACGGGACCTGGTAGCGCGCGCTTGTGCCCTTCGTTCCCCGGCCAGCCGTTTTCCCCTTGCTGCCCTCACCGCGGCCCACACGAGTCTTGGCGGTCTTGGCGCCCGGGGCAGGGCGTAGGTGGTGAAGCTTCAAAGTCATGTTCAGTCGACCTCCTCGACGGCGATGAGATGCGGGACCGTCGCCAGCATCCCGCGGATCTCGGGTCGGTCTTCTTTGACGACGATGTCGCCGATGCGCTTCAACCCGAGGGTACGGAGCGTGTCTCGCTGGTTCTTTTTACGTCCGATCCCGGACTTGACCTGCTGCACCTGGATGTGACCCATCACTCGCTCACCTCCGCGCGTGCCCTGAGCAGAGCCGCCGGAGCGACCTGCTCGACGGTGAGACCACGCTGGGCAGCTATTGCCTCAGGGGTCTTCAGCATGCGCAGCGCCGCCACAGTGGCACCAACGATGTTGAGCGCGTTGGACGAGCCAAGCGACTTGCTCAGCACGTCATGGATGCCCGCGCATTCGAGAACCGCCCGCACCGGGCCACCAGCGATGACACCCGTACCAGGAGCGGCTGGACGCAACATCACAACGCCAGCAGCCTTTTCACCTTGAACCGGGTGGGGGATGGTGCCTTGGCTGCGGGGCACCGCGAACATAGACTTCTTGGCCTCTTCGACGCCCTTGGCGATCGCCGCCGGGAACTCCTTGGCCTTGCCGTAGCCAACGCCGACCTTGCCGTCGCCGTCTCCGACCACGACCAAAGCGGTGAAGCTGAATCGTCGCCCACCCTTCACGACCTTGGCGACACGGTTCGTCGCCACGACGCGCTCGATATAGGCGGTCTTGTCGGCTGCCGGACCGCGCCGGTCGTCTCGTCCTCGACGGTCCGAGCCGGCACCGCCGCCGCTGCGACGCTGAGATCCGCTCATGTCGAACTACCTTCTTCCTTGTACGTTGGGTGAGGCATCAGAAGGCCAAACCTCGTTCGCGGGCGCCGTCAGCCAGAGCGGCCACCCGACCGTGGTACTTGTTGCCAGCGCGGTCGAACACGACCGAGTCGACGCCGGCGGCCTTCGCACGCTCCGCCACCAGCTCGCCGACCTTGCGGGCCTTGGCGGTCTTGTCGGCCTCGAGGGCGCGCAGGTCGGCCTCCATCGTGCTGGCCGACACCACCGTCTTGCCTTCGAGGTCGTCCACGACCTGGACGAATAGGTGACGCGTAGACCGCGTCACCACCAGGCGGGGACGGTCGGGCGACCCATGGATCTTTTTGCGGCCGCGCACTTGGCGGCGCTGCCGTGAGGCCGTCTTGGCTGTGGTGTGCTTGCCAGTCTTGAGAGCGATAGCCATCATTTACCAGCCTTTCCAACTTTGCGGCGGATCTGCTCGCCGGCGTAGCGGATGCCCTTGCCCTTGTAGGGCTCCGGCTTGCGGAGCTTGCGGATGTTGGCAGCGACCTCACCGACGGCCTGCTTGTCGATGCCCTGCACCGAAAGACGGGTCGGGCCGTCGACGGTGAAGGTGATGCCATCGGGGGCGCTGAAAGTGATCTGGTGGCTATAGCCCAAAGAGAACTCCAGCGTCGTCGGACCCTTGGGCACGACGCGGTAACCGACGCCGACAATCTCGAGCTTCTTTTCGTAGCCATCGGTGACCCCGGTGACCATGTTGGCGATCAGGGTGCGCGACAAACCGTGCAGGGACCTGTTCAGTCGCTCGTCGTTGGGACGCTTGACCTCAAGGGTGCCGTCGTCGGTCTTCGCGACCTCGATGGGCTCGCTGACCGTATGCGTCAAGGTGCCTTTGGGCCCCTTGACGGTGACGAGCTGACCTGTGACCGCGACGTCAACACCGGATGGGACAGGGATCGGGAGCTTGCCGATACGTGACATGGATGCTTCTCCTTCCGAGTCCGGGCTACCAGACGTAGGCGAGAACTTCTCCACCTACGCCCTTCTTGTGGGCTTGACGGTCGGTGAGGAGGCCGGTCGACGTCGAGATGATCGCGACACCGAGGCCACCAAGGACTTTGGGCAAGCCACTCGCCTTGGCGTAGACCCGCAGCCCGGGCTTGCTGATGCGGCGGATGCCGGCGATCGAGCGCTCTCGGTTGGGGCCGTACTTGAGGTCGAGCACGAGTGTCTTGCCGATGGCGCCCTCACCGGGTTCATCGACTTTCCATGAGCCGATATAGCCCTCTTGCTGGAGGATCTCAGCGACTCCGACTTTCAGCTTGCTGGAGGGCATGCTGACGTTGTCGTGGTAAGCCTGATTGGCATTGCGCAGACGCGTGAGCATGTCTGCGATGGGGTCTGTCATCGTCATGGCCGGGGCCTCTTTCCCGCTGCGGTTTCGGGGTTTCCGACCTGCAGCGCATCTCGTGTCTCGGTCGTCGGGTGATCCCGTGTTTCATCGGGACCACCGAGCGGGGGTCTGGGGGCGGATGCCCCAGCAT
>JACCZJ010000214.1 GCA_013696065.1 Nocardioidaceae bacterium | reverse complement strand
GGAATGGACTCCCGGGGTCCAGCAGCCGGTCCACGCGGTTGCGGGCCAGCAGCTTCCCGCGCTCGAGGTGCCTGGCCCGCGCCGACTCCGAACCGCCCATACGCACGGCGACGAGCCGCTCGCGCAGGTCTCCGGCCAGCTCCGTCAAGGTCCTGGTCATATCTCTCCTTCGTCCCGCCGATGCAACCATGTGCGCCACAGGCGACGCTCGAACCCGGTCTCGGCGACCTCCGGCATAGGTGATCGACCGAAACCGAGGAGACGGGGGCCACTGTCGTCGAAGAGGTCACCCGGACTTTCACCACGTGTCCGGTTGCTTCTGCTCGCGATGTCGAGAGGTTGGCTTCCTCGCTGTAGTCGTCTCACACTGTCCTGGACGACAACAGCGGGGCTGCGCCAGTGCCGCCTCTCGTCATCAGTTAACCGAGCACTACCGGCGTGCGCTCGTGGAAGTCGGTGTTGCGCTGATACGCAGCACCGACCCGGAACAGGGTGCTCTCGTCGAACGGTCTGCCTATCACCTGCATGCCGATTGGCAGTCCGCCATCGTCAAACCCACACGGAACGTTCAAGGAAGGCAGTCCCGTCAATGACGGCACGCCGGTGAACTGCATGATCGCCGACAACATGTCCTCCGGTGCGCCTTCCTCCACCTCCACCAGAGTCTCTCCGACTGCAGTGGCTGTGAAGGGCAACGTCGGGCAGATGAAGACGTCCACGGACTTGAACGCGTCGAGGAATTCCGACCGAAGTACAGCGCGGTAACGCTGAGCCTGGATGTAGTGGGTGGCGAGAAGCATCTCACCGACTTCGAGCAGGAGTCTGACGTCATCGCCGTAGTCGTCGGGTCGCTCTCTCAGCCATCGCTGGTGGTACGCACTGGGCTCCGCCGATTCGATGGTCAACTGGGCGGAGATGTTGCCGTGAATATGCGCGGCCGCTACTTCGATCACCTGAGCGCCCGCCGACTCGAGTAGCGTGATCGCCTCTCTGACGGCATCGTGCACCGGCTTTTGCAGATGTTCGAAGAAGTAGTCGGAGATCACGCCGATCCGGAGACCCTTCACGTCCCGTTCAAGATCAGCGGTGTAATCCTGGGTAGGTGTCTGGGACGACCCTGGGTCGCGGGGATCGTGGCCGGCGATGGCGTTGAACATGACGGCGCAGTCTTCGACGGTTCGAGCCATCGGGCCGACCGTGTCCATGCTCCATGCAAGCGGGATGACGCCGGCATTGCTGACGCGCCCGATTGTGGGGCGCAAGCCAGCGATGCCGTTGACGGCGGCCGGTAGCCGGACCGATCCACCGGTGTCCGTCCCCAACGCGCCATAACAGGTGCGCGCGGCAACTGCCACCCCTGACCCTCCACTGGACCCGGCGGGAAAATGTTCGGGGTTCCATGGATTTCTCACGGCGCCATAGTGAGGATTCGCTGAGGTGCCGCCCCATGCGAACTCGTGCTGGTTGGTCTTCCCGATGATGATGGCGCCGGCGCCCTTCAGCTTGCGCGCGACCGTCGCGTCCTGGTCCGGCTTCCAGTCCGCAAGGATCTTGCTACCAGCCGTCGTGACCTTACCTTCGATCGCGATGTTGTCCTTGAGCGCGATCGGTAAACCGTGCAATGGGCCCAGCCGGTGGCCAGCCTTCATCATGGCTTCTGCCGCCCGGGCAACCTGACGTGACTCCTCTGCATACACCGCGATATAAGCGCGCAATGCCTCGATGTCGTCGATGCGTTCCAGGCAGGCGTCCACCAGCTCCACAGGCGACAATTCTCGCGACGCTACGGCAGCCGAGGCGGCAGCCAATGACAACTCGCTGATGTTGGTTCCGATAGGCACAGCAGTCACTCCCGGGTCTCGCCAGTTTGTGGATGCACAAGCACGGTGATCGGCATGATGTCCGCATATTCCGCAGCAGACATCATCCGCGACAGCTCATTGGCTGCAGGCAACCAAGCCGACAAGAGGGCAGCAACGAGTTCGTTGCGATCCTCTGTCAGTGGGAGGTCGGCCGTCGTAGCCATGGTCTTGACCTCGTCTCCACTTACCGATTGGGTCACTTGTCTCTCCTTCTTGTAAACGCTCATACGCCCAGATATTCGTGTTGCAAATCTCGGTCGGTGAGCACATCCTTGGCCGGCAGTTCCCGAACGATTTGGCCCTTGTCCATCAGGTAGGCGTGTTCGGCGATATTGGTGGCAAACTCGAGATTTTGCTCGACCAGTACCACGGTGATTCCTCGCAGTTCATTGATGCGCCGGACGTGATCAGCGATCTGGTCGACGATGGATGGCTGGATGCCCTCGGAAGGCTCGTCCAGCAACAAGACCTTGGGCTGAGTCATCAAGGCTCTGCCGAGGGCCAAGATCTGCTGCTGCCCTCCGCTTAGCCCTCCACCAGCGAGCTTGGCCTTCTGGCGGAGAATCGGAAACTCGTCGAGCACATCGGTCAACACGTCGGCCCACGCCTTGTGACGGACTCCGTAAGCGGCGACCTTGAGGTTGTCCATGACGCTCAGACCGGGGAATATGTCTCGACCCTGAGGCACGTAAGCGATACCCATGCGTGCTCGTCGGTGGGCTGGCTCCCGAGTGATGTCGCGATCACCGAGCTTGATGACTCCTGTTCGAGGAGAGATCTCACCGATCATGCACCGTAATAGTGTCGTCTTGCCGACGCCGTTTCGCCCCAAGATCGCGACCCGATCCCCTCCATTCACGGTGAGCGTCAAGTCCGTAAGTACCGCGCCAGCACCGTATCCAGCGGTGACATTCTCAACCTGCAACATCGGCGGAAACTCCCCTACCGAGGTACGTGTCCAGAACTCGCTCATCTTGGCGAAGCTCCTCGATGCTCCCGCTTGCGAAGACGAGTCCCTGGTGAAACATCGTGACTGGCGCGTCTAGATCTCGGAGAAACTCCATGTCGTGTTCCACGACCACGACCGTGGAGTATCGGCTCACGGCGTTGATCATCGCTACCGTGTGATGCGTTTCGTCGCGGCTCATGCCGGCCGTCGGCTCGTCGAGCAACATGACTGACGGGGATCCAGCGACTACCATGCCGATCTCCAACCACTGGTGTTCTCCGTGGGACAAGGCACTCGCTGGAAGCGCGGCTCTCTCCTGCATCCCAATCCACCGCAGCGCTCGAGCGGCTTGTTCATCGGCGCCCTTGACATTCGGTACGGCTGCGTAGCTCGCGAGCCACATGTTTTCGTCGACAGACAGGTCGTGGTAGTAACTGGGCACCTGCATCTTGATCCCCAAGCCCCGCCGCGCCCTCGTATCCGATCGCAGCTTGGTGATGTCGTCGTCCCCAAGGTAGACGCGGCCGCTGGTCGGTGCATACCGACCAACGAGCAGGTTGAAGCAGGTGCTCTTGCCGGCGCCATTGGGTCCGATGAGAGCTCGAACCGTGCCGTCCGGGACGTCGATGTCGACGCCGTTCAGCGCATGAACTCCACCGAAGCGCTTCGTCAGGTTTTCTCCGCGAATGCTCTGAGCGGCAACGCGTCCTGTACGAGCTGTCAGCATGCCCTCGAGGTCTATGTCGCTGCGCTGCTCTTGGCCGGCTTCCAGCACCGTCGTCGGCACCTGCTGTGGCTTCTTTCTTCGCATCACACGCGATACCGCATCTGCTATCGAGGGGACCACCCCCTTCGGGAGCAACAAGACAACGCCGATGAGAACGACTCCCAGGACGATCGGGGTCCAGGACCCGCCAGAGCCGCCAAGGGCTGATGAGAGCCCTTGGACGATGGCCACTCCGGCGAAGGCGCCGAGCAGGGAGTCCTTCCCGCCCACGAGTACCCAGATGGCCACCATCGCGGCTTGCTGCAGACTAAACACTGAGGGGTTGATGAACATGCCCCAAGCCGCATACAGGCCCCCTGCGAAGCCGGCTATGGCACCCGCGAGTGAGAACGCAAGAAGCTTGTAGCGCCGGACGTCGTATCCTAAGAGTTGAGTGCGCAGTTCGTTCTCACGCACGCCGGCCAGGATGCGTCCGAAGGGTCGACGCAACAGAATCCTCACGCTGAGCGCGATACCCGCGGCAGCAGCGACACAGAAGATCAGCATCTCGGCGGTGTCCAGCGCTACCCCAGACCCGTACATGATCGGCGGAATACCCGCCATGCCGTTGTATCCCCCCAGTGGTGCGTCGCCAACGCGGTACTTCGGATCGGCTGTGCTCGACATGAAGGTGAGCAGTACAAGAGTCACAGCAAGGGTGATGATGGCGACGTAGACATCACCGACGTTGCCGTAGAAGATGAAGTACCCGAGCAGTCCCGCCGCCGCGGCCGCCACGGCTGCGCCTATCAGCAAAGCACTCAGCGTCTCCCCGGTCGTAGGGGAGAGATTGATACCAGCGACGCCGTACGCGTAAGCGCCGATGCCGAAAAACGCCGCCTGTCCGAAGCTGAATATCCCCGCGTGTCCCCACACGAACGTGAAACTGAGCGCGAGGATGCCGTAGACCGCCCACAGAGACCACTCGTACGCACGGAAGTCAGGTATCACCTGCGACAGCACCAAGGCACCCAGCGCAATCGCGATGAAGTAGGCCACTTCGCGGGGGAGGCGGTCGGCGAGGCGTCGCCCACGTGATTGCCGTTGCATTGTCTGAGCGCCAGTCATAACTGCCTGCCGGTTCTTCCAGAGATGCCCGTGGGGAGAACGCGAAGCAGCACGATTGCGACCACGAGCAAGGCTGCCACGCCTAGAAACGAGGTGGTGGCGTTGGAGACGACCGAGTCCACGGTGCCCAGCAAGGTGGCCGACGATGCGGTCCCCGTCAGGACACCAGGGCCACCCACCACCACAGTCATGAAGGCGCGACCGACGTAGGCTTGCCCCATCCCCGGCACTACGCCAGCCACCGGAGCGAGGAGAGCTCCGGCCGCACCGGCGAGCACCGCACCGAAGGCAAAGGTGAACATGTTGGTCACCTTTGCATTGATGCCCACCGCAGCCGCCATCGTCGGCAGCTGAGTTGCTGCGCGAGCCGTGGTTCCATATCGCGTCCGGGTGAAGACGACATACACCAGCCCCAAAAGCGCTACAGCCACCGCAATGAGCACCATGTTGTATTGCGAGACCGAGTAGTCCCCGACCCTTGTACTTCCAAGGGGCGTGGGAATCCCCTGGGTGGCCGGGCCATAAATCAGCACCACGGCTTGGACCAAAATCAGGCTCAAACCCCACGTGGCCAGCATGGTTGCGGCGAGTCGCCCGTAGAGAAACTGGATCAGCAAGCGCTCGACCACTAGCCCCACGACACCAACGCCCAGTGCAGCGACAACCATAGCTACCCAGATGTTGAGGCCCGCCCGGTGCCCACTCAAGGTGAAGAAAGCACCGAGCATGAGGAACTCACCGTGCGCCAGATTGATGACGCCCATCATTCCGAAAATGACGGCGAGACCGATGGAGATGATCACCAGTATCGACACTGTGGTCAATAGCGAGATCGCCAGGTTGATCAGTTCATCAAGTTGCATGTCTGCGTCCCTCGGGGCCTCGGATAGCTCTCACTACGGGAGGAACTGCTCGTTGGTGTCGGGCTCGGAGACGAGGTCGCACACTTCCTGTTCGAATGCTGGGGGGACACTTTCTTCGGTCGACAGAACCTCGAAGCCCTTTTGGCCATTAGCCTCGCCAATCGCGATGTTTTGGACAACGTGATGAGACGGCCCGTCGAGAGTCACCGTGCCACTCGGACCGTCGAAGCTGACTCCGGATTCAAGCTCCTCGATGACGGCGTCCCGGTCGAGGGACCCAGCGGCGTTCACAGCTTCAGCCCAGAGGTGCCACCCGTTCCAAACTGTCGCCGCAGAGTCGGTTACATACGGGTAGTCGTCACCGTATTCCGTGTGCCACATGTCGAGAAACTGCGTGTTGGGCTCTGACTCGATCTCCTGGAAGTAGGGGAACGCCCCTGTGATCCCCACTGCCTCGTCCGATAGCACCACCTGTTCGTTGCCGAGTCCAAACGTCGGCGAGACGATCTTCATCGACTGATCGAGGCCAGCTGATGCGAACTGCCGATAGAATGCGATGTGGTTGCCGCCTACGAGAAGCGACACGACGACATCGGGCTTGGCGGCCTGCAGACTGTTGATCACAGATCCGAAATCGGAACTCTCCAGTGGAATGAACTCCGACTCCACCACAGACCCGCCCGCTTCTTCGGCGTACTTCTCCACCCATGAAGCCGAGATCTGACCGTAGTTGTAGTCCGCGGCGATCACGTAGAGGTTCTTGCCGAAGTTCTCAACCGCGTAGGGGATGAGAGCCGCCAACTGCTGTGAGGGCACCACGCCGGTGTTGAAGGTGTTTTTGTCGCAGACTCCGCCTTCGTACTGCTCGTTGTAGAAGTAGAGCGTCTCTGATCTTGCTGCGACAGGGCGGATCGCCTCGCGGGAAGCGCTTGTGATTCCGCCCATCAAGACGGCCACCTGGTCGCGTTGTGCGGCCTGATTCGCGTACTGGGTGTACTTGGCGTTGTCTGACTGAGCGTCGTAGGAGACAAGTTCAAGCTGACGTCCGAGGACCCCGCCGTTTTCGTTGATGTCCTTGATTGCCAAGTCGGTGGCATCTGCCATAGCTGTACCGTAAATGTTTAGCGGTCCGGTTTCGTCCAAGATGCTTCCCACCTTGATTGGCCCGTCGCCGTCGTCACCGGCGCCATCGCCGCCACCGCAAGCCGTGGCGAGCAGTAGCAGCGTCGCCCCCAGTCCTGAGTACGCTCGCCGGCGCATTCTGCGGGGGGCGGGCTTCACTAATGTCGTCATGCTTCTTCCCTTTCATGGTGGATGGTGCTTTGCGGCGGGGTCTCTCCCACTGCGTCCGCAGGAGAATCTGTGTCATATCGGCCGGATGCCGAGGCCGATCGCCGGAACTGATGGTCTCTGTAGGCCTCAAGCACTGGCGCCAGTCGCCGTTTCAACTCGAGCCGCTTGGCTTTGCCAGTAGCGGTGAAGGGAACATCATCACCCTGAATCACGACTTTGGGCTGTCGTGCGTAATCGAGATAGCGAGCGCAATGTGCCAAAATCTCTTCGTCGGAGACGGGGGAGTTCGTAACGACGTAAGCGGCGATCTCTTCGCCGTAGAACCGGTTTTCGAACGGCACGGCGAGGCCGAAGTCCACCGAGGGATGGCTACGCAGTACGGCGTCCACCTCGAGCGGCGAAATGTTGGATCCGCCACGAATGATCAGCTCCTTCATTCGTCCGGTGATGAAGAAGAAGGGTGGCATCTCGTTTTCCTGGACCCAGAATCCCTCATCGCCACTGTGGAACCATCCACTTCGGAACGCGTCGGCGGTCGCCTCCATCATGCCGGCGTATCCCTGCATCACGATCGACCCCCGAACAACAAGTTCGCCCCGCTCCCCAGCATCGACCGCGATCCCGTTGCCGTCATGGACGCTGACCTCAGCGTGAGGCAAGGCTGGACCGATACTGGGCGACCCATATGCACGATGCCAGCGGCGACGTTCCTCCTCCCTCATCCGCGGAGTGAGGGTAACCACCGCGGTGGTCTCAGAGAGCCCATATAGGTGTCTGACCGGTACACCGAATCGTTCCTCAAAGTCCACCGCAGTGTCTGTCAGCAATGGACCAGCGCCGCACAGGAGCTCACGGAAGTTGTCTGGGGCGAAACCTGCGGTGTTGAGCAGAAACTCGAGCAATGATGGAACCATGCTGCAAACGGTGGCGCCTTCAAGACTCACGTCAGTCCAGAAACGCTCGCTGCGAAAGCGGTCACACAGCACAGTGGAGTACCCGGCGTACCAAGGCAGAAGACTGCTGATGACGAGGCCGTTCACGTGATAAATGGGGAGGACGGTAATAATGCGCGTATCCGGCGGCCAGTCGAGGGCCAGCCGGAGCCCATCGCAGTCGGTGAGGAGATTCCGGGCGGACAGCACGACTCCCTTGGGCTGGCCGGTTGTACCGCTCGTGTAGACCCTGAGAGCTGCTACGTCGAGTCCACCGTGTGCACCCGACCCGTTGGACGCACCGGCAGCTCCGTTGACGACTTTCCGCAGCTCCGCAGTAGTTACTGACTGGATGCCGCTCGACCGGTCGAGAGCGCGCAGAAGAGGATTGGCGGGGTCTCGGTGGACGAGGAGCGTCGCACCAGAGTCCTGCAAAATGTAGGCGTGTCGATCTATGCCATCGCTCGGGTTTAGAGGCACACAGCATGCACCCAGAAACCAAGCGGCGTACGCGACGAGCAGTGCGTCGGCAGTATTGCCCGCTAGAGTCGCGACTGCGCCCCCTTCGTGCACGCCGCGAGTCTCGAGCCATCGAGCGGTTTCCAATACTCGATCACGCCACTCCGCGACAGTCCAATCCTCGCGGGTGGCGGCAGAGTGGTCGAGCTCGGTAAAGAATCGGGAGTTATCGTCGGTCCGGGCAAGGAAGAACTGGGCAAAGTTCGCCCAAGGGATCTCGAAGTCGTCCGTGCTTGCCCTCACGCTCACCTGCACGACGCTATACCCGCGCGGTGATCCCCACCACGTGAAGATCTACTGAGTTGTCGGTGGAGATATAGATTTTCTCACACTACCGGCAAGTAGCTGTTGTAGCCGGATCGCGAGGCGGAGCTCCAAAGCGCGGTCGCCAGTGCGCCAGCCGTCGCCCAAGAGCTTCTCCAACCTGTCGAGGCGTTGGTACATCGTGTTGACGTGGATGAAGAGTCGTTCGGCGGCAGCGGCGACGTTCGCCTCACTGGCGAAGAAGACTTCAAGAGTTTCCAGCAGCGCGGTACCTCGAATGGCGTCATACCGCTGGACCGGGCCCAGGCGTCTGTCCACAAACGTCTGCACGTGCTCTTGCCCGGCCTCGCTCAACAGCAGGC
>JACCZJ010000160.1 GCA_013696065.1 Nocardioidaceae bacterium | reverse complement strand
AGCGACGCCAACGAGATCACCACCTGCACCAACACCGCCGGCCTCCTAGCAGCCGCAGCCGGGCCGCTCGCAGTGCCCTCAGCGCCAATTCCCTCGGCGCCAGCGTTCTCGGAGCCGGCGCTCTCGGCGGGGAGGCTCTCGGCGTCGGTCCTGTCGGCGTCGGTCCTGTCGGCGGCTGAGGCGACGGCTTGGGCGAACAGGTCACACCGCAACTGGTCCAGGCTGCGAGCGTCGCCTTCGCGGCGCAGCCTCCGAGCGTCGGTGTCGATGCGGACCCATCCGGCGACGGCGTCTTCGGCGGGCATCACCGCACCGAGCATCGCGACCGAGTCATCAAGGGGTTTTAGGAACGCATACCGGTTGTTGCGAGCGTTAGCAGCCGCCACATCGGAGTATTCGTCGGCCTCACGAACCCGGTTGCGGGCCGCCTCGATCGCCCGACCCGTCGGCAGCTCCACCGCATCGGTGGTGACGGCCTCATCCAGCACTCGACGGGCAGTGTCGGGCAGCTTCCGGGTTGCCGAGGCGACCATCGAGGCCACAAACGGGCTGACCTGACCGAGCTGTAAGGCTTCCCCCAGATCGCTATGGACCGTCTGCAGATCACGGGCCAGCAACAACTGTTTGCCCACACTCGAAGGCGACATGTTCAACGCCAACGCGATCTCCTCGGCAGCGAACCGGCCCGCTCATCCAGGTCCGCCTCCAGCCGAGCCAACGCGACCGCCTGACTCACAGGGATGGCTCTCGCGCCCTCATCGGCGCCCACCCCGTCAAGAGCCGCATCCAGACGGGCAGCCGCCTGGCTGATGGGGGCGGCATCGCCGCAACCGTGAGTGTCGATGACAGGCTCCGCGCTAGGGGCGGCACTCGTGCCGGCGGCCAGGTCACGGTCGGCGGCGATTCCAGCCAATTCGAACCGGCGCATCACGTCCAGCCGCTGGAACTCCACCCATGACGACACCCGCTGCCACGCCACCAGCTCCTCGATCAGCCCCCGTGCAGCCTGTGCGGCCGACGAAGTGGGCGCTGAGGACTGCACCGCGACCAAATCGGCCACCAGCCGCTCATCCGGGAGCCTATCGAACATGTGTTTGACTTTACGACAACCCACCGACAAAACCGGAGCCTGCACGCCAGTCTGTGAACAACGCCGGCGTCCGGCTTCCCAGCCCCAGTCATGGCCGCACCCAACACATCAGCTGGCGGATACAGCGGACGCATTCCTGCGCTTGAGCTCACAACTTCCCGTCTTCGTTGACACCCAGTCGCCGTGGGCTCGGGGCTAAGTCCAGGCTGGTGCTGGCCTCGTTGCAGGACTCCTCAGGCGTAGCTGACGAGACGTAACGCTGGTCATCGATGGCTCGGCGCTCAGTCGTAGCTGACGAGCACGTAACGCTGGTCATCGATGGCTCGGCCCCACAACGCCGGATCAGGCAGCAAGATGATCTCGGCCTGACGCCTCACACGTCGTACGAGGGTCACGCACTGAGCGGCATCCAGTCCAGTGCCACTGCCCCACCTGCCCTCTACCAGCACCAACGTGCCGCCCGGCGCAAGCAGCCGGCTCCACTCACGCAGGGCACCCAACCGGTCGTCGATGGCCCACAGCACATGGCGCTCAAGCACGACGTCGCAGCTGCCCGCAGCAAAGGGCGGCCTCGCAGCGTCGCCCCGCGTCAGGGGAGCACGGACCCCTGCTGCGTCCAACTTGATGCGAGCAGCCGTCAACATCTGGGCCGACTGGTCAAGGCCGTGCACGGTATACCCCGCCTCGGCGAGCAACAGGCTGAGCGAAGCGGTGCCACAACCCACATCAGCGATACGAGCCGGCGGAGGCGGCAGGAGCGGCAGTAGCAGGTCGCGCCAGGCCGCCCGTACAACCGGGTCTCGCAGGCCGTGATCGGGTTCCGCATCGAAGGAGGCGGCTCGGTCGTCCCAGTAGTCATGCGCCTCGTGGCTCATGAGTGCATGCTGCCATCTCGCGGTGCCGGTAATCTCGAAGCCATCATGACCGCCCTGCCAGCACTCACGAGAGCGACACCCTCCGCGCCCGCATCAGACGCCTCAGCAGGCGCCCCAGCAGCGGCACCAGACATCGAGGCTCTTCGACAGTTCATGACGGAGCACCGCCGGATCTTCGTGTTGACTGGAGCGGGCTGCAGCACGGAGTCCGGGATCCCGGACTACCGCGACATCGACGGCTCCTGGAAACGGCAAAGACCGATCGAATACCGGCCCTTCATGACCGACCCGTTGACTCGCGCCCGCTACTGGGCGCGCAGCCTCGTCGGCTGGCGCAGCTTCGGCCGGGCTGCAGCCAACGCCACGCACCACGCGTTGACGCGGCTGGAGAGGGCTGGCCGCACCAGTTTGCTCGTCACACAGAACGTCGACGGGCTCCACCAAGCCGCTGGTTCCCGCCAGGTCATCGACTTGCATGGTCGGCTCGACCGGGTCATCTGCATGGCGTGTCGGCACAGCTCCCGGCGTGGCCCGTGGCAGCAGCATCTCGAGTCGCTCAACGGATCGTGGTCGACCATGGACGCGCCGGTCGCTCCAGACGGTGACGCCGACCTCGAAGCCCTCGACTTCAGCGGCTTCGTCGTGCCGGACTGCCCTCGATGCGGTGGCATTGTGAAGCCAGACGTCGTCTTCTTCGGTGAGAGCGTTCCATCCTGGCGCCACACCCAGGCTATGGGCGCCCTCGCAGAGTCCGACGCCATGCTCGTCGTGGGTTCGTCGCTCATGGTCCACTCGGGTTACCGCTACGCCCTCGCCGCGGCCCGGCTCGACAAGCCCGTCGCCGCCGTCAACCTTGGCCGCACCCGAGCCGATCACCTGCTGGCGCTCAAGATCGAGGCAGCGGCTGGCACGACGCTCGCGGCGGCCCTCCCGGATGCCTGAGCATTCCGGCCCCGCGTTTCACGGGGTCGCCGCCTCGCCGGTAGGAGCCTGGCTCCGACATCGCTCGCGGCCTGCACTGGCGACTCATCTCGCACCCGCCGTCCGCTGCCGCTACCGTCGATTCGTGCAAAGCCGCCAACCGAATTTCCTCGAGGTCAGCGATGCCCAGGCGCAGGCCGCCAACCGCAGTGACTGGGACCGCGAAGCAGACGACTACCAGGCCGAACACGGGGAGTTCTTGCGCGACACCGGCTTCATCTGGTCACCGGAGGGACTCGACGAAGCCGACGCATCCTTTTTGGGTGACGTCGCCGGCAGCCGGGTGCTCGAAGTCGGTTCGGGAGCCGGACAGTGTTCGCGTTGGTTGCTGGCACAGGGCGCTGAGGTGGTGGCTTTCGACTTGTCGTGGCGGCAACTCCAGCACAGCAGGCGCCTCGACCTCAAGACCTCGGTCGCCGTACCGGCCGTGTGTGCGACGGCGACTGCGCTGCCCTTTGCCGGGGAGTCCTTCGATGTGGCGTGTTCGGCCTTTGGGGCGCTGCCGTTTCTGATCGACATCGATAAGGCGCTCTTCGAAGTGGCGAGCGTGCTGAGACCTGGCGGGCAGTTCGTCTTCTCGGTGGTCCATCCGCTGCGCCGGGTGTTCCCCGACGACCCCACCGAAGCTGGTCTCACTGTCACCCGCTCGTACTTCGACCGGACTCCTTACGTCGAGACTGACGACGAGGGCAATCTCACGTATGTCGAACCGCACCACACCCTTAGCGACTGGATCTCAGCCATTCAGGCGGCGGGATTGACCCTGGAACGCCTCGTCGAGCCGGACTGGCCTCACGGCCACGACCGAGTGTGGGGTGGCTGGGGCCCAGTGCG
The DNA here is from genome assembly GCA_013696065.1 of Nocardioidaceae bacterium. Classification (GTDB taxonomy): domain Bacteria; phylum Actinomycetota; class Actinomycetes; order Propionibacteriales; family Nocardioidaceae; genus JACCZJ01. The sequence goes on along the minus strand of JACCZJ010000160.1, from coordinate 5,390 downwards.
AGGACAACTGGTGCCGGGCACCGCCATCTTCGTGACACATGTTGCCGGGTAGTGGCGCCGCCGGGCAGTGGCGCCGCTGGCCGGGAGCCCAACAGCTGGCCGGCAGCCAAACGGCTAGCCGCGCAGCCCCCGAGCAAACGCCTCCCGCTGGATGTGTCAGTGTCCGGCTTCGTGCCAGGTGCGTCCCACCCCGAGAGAGACATCCAGCGGCACCGCGAGGTCGGCGGCCGCGGCCATCTCTCGTCGTACCAGCGCCTCCAACGCCTGCCGCTCGTCGGGTGCGACCTCGAAGACGAGCTCGTCGTGGACCTGCAACAACATCCTGGACATCAACCCCTCAGCTGCGAGGGCGGCGTCAACGCGCAACATCGCGACCTTGATGATGTCGGCGGCTGAGCCCTGGATGGGCGCATTGAGCGCCATCCGCTCGGCCATCTCACGACGCTGCCGGTTGTCACTGGTCAGGTCGGGCAGATAGCGCCGTCTCCCGAGAATCGTCTCGGTAAAACCGGTGCGCCGCGCCTCGTCGACCACACCCCGCAGATAGTCACGCACGCCGCCGAAGCCCTCGAAGTACTCATCCATCAAGCTGCGTGCCTCGCTCGGCTCGATGTTGAGCTGCTGGCTGAGCCCGTACGCCGACAAGCCGTAGGCGAGGCCGTAATTCATCGCCTTGATCTTGGCGCGCTGGGCGGCGCTGACCAAGTCTCCCTCCACGTCGAAGACACGGGCCGCGGTCACGGAGTGGAAGTCGGCACCTGACTTGAAGGCGGCGATGAGTGCAGCGTCATCGGACACGTGCGCCATGATGCGCATCTCGATCTGGCTGTAGTCAGCGGTCAGCAGAGACTCAAAGCCCTCCCCCAGCACGAACGCTTCGCGGATCCGGCGCCCCTCCTCGGTGCGGATCGGGATGTTCTGGAGGTTGGGCTCTGTCGAAGACAGCCGCCCCGTGGCGGCGATGAGCTGGTTGAAGGTGGTGTGGATGCGCCCGTCCTCAGCGACACTTTTGAGGAGGCCCTCGACCGTCTGCCGTAGCCGTGTCACGTCTCGATGCACCAGCATGTGCTGCAGGAACGGGTGCCCGGTCTTCTCGAACAGGCTCTGCAGCGCCTCGGCGTCAGTCGTGTATCCGGTCTTGGTGCGCTTGGTCTTCGGCATCCCGAGCTCGTCGAACAGCACCGCCTGTAGCTGCTTGGGGGAGCCGAGATTGATCTGCTTGCCGATCACCTCGTAGGCGTCGTCGGCGGCCTGCTTGACGCCAGCGGCGAAATGCGCCTCGAGCGAGCTCAGGTGGTCGAGATCGACAGCGACTCCCACCTGCTCCATGCGGGCCAGCACCGCGACCAAGGGCAGCTCAACGGCAGCGAGCAGGCTCGAACCACCCCTGCTCTCGAGCTCGACCTCGAGCGCCGCCGCGAGGTCGACCACCGCATGTGCTTTACGCATCGAGTCGCGTGATTCGGCCGAGTCACCGTCGAGATCAAAGGACAGCTGGTCGACCGGAGTGTCGCTGCCTTGGAGCTCGCGGTGCAGATAACGCAACGAAAGATCGGCGAGGTCATAGGAACGCTGATCGGGATGGGAGAGGTATGCCGACAGGGCCGTGTCTGCTGCCAACCCGGCTAGCGGCCAACCGCGAGCAGCCAACGCGAGCATGGGCCCCTTGGCGTCGTGCAGGGCTTTGGGACGGGCGGGGTCGGCCAGCCACGCAGCGAGGGCCGACTCGTCGACTGGGGAAATGTCCACAGCGTCCACCCACGCGGCGACGTCGGGTGCGACCGCCAGCGCCACTGCGTTGACCTGGCCGGTGCCGGCTTGCCAGTGGCCGTGCACGTGGACACCGGCGATGGCCTGGCCGCTCGCGTGTGCCGCCAACCAGGCAGCGACCTCACCGACGCCCAGGCGAGTCATCTGGATCTCGGCGCCCGGCTCGATCTCGGGTTCGTCAGCCGTCAAGGTGGCGAAGAGCCGGTCACGCAAGACGCGGAACTCCAGACCGTCGAAGATCCGGTGCACCTCGTCTCGATCCCAGGACTGCTTGACGAAGTCGTGGACCCCGCTCGGCAAGTCGAGGTCACGCACCAACTCGTTGATGCGACGGTTGCGGATCACGTCGCCGAGGTGTTCTCGCAGCGACTCGCCGGCCTTGCCGGAAATTTCGTCGACCCTGGCCACGATGGCGTCCAGCGACGTGAACTGCCCGATCCATTTGGCTGCGGTCTTGGGTCCGACGCCCGGCACACCCGGCAGGTTGTCACTGGTCTCCCCCACCAGTGCCGCCAGGTCGGGGTAGTTGCCGGGAGACACGCCATATTTTTCCTGTACGGCGGCTGGGGTCATCCTGGCCAAGTCGGAGACCCCTTTGCGTGGATAGAGCACCGTGGTTCGGTCGCTGACCAGCTGGAAGGCATCCCGGTCGCCCGTGCAGATGAGCACGTCGAACCCCTCCGCCTCCGCTTGGGTGGCGAGGGTCGCGATCACGTCGTCTGCTTCAAAGCCCTCCTTGTCGACCGTGATCACCCGCAACGCCGCCAGCACCTCTTTGACCAGCGACACCTGGCCTTTGAACTCGTCGGGGCTGGCGGAGCGGTTGGCCTTGTATTCGGCGTACTGCTCAGCCCTGAACGTCTGCCGCGACACATCGAACGCCACCGCGAGATGAGTCGGCGCCTCGTCTCGCAACACGTTGATGAGCATCGAGGTGAAGCCGTAGACGGCGTTGGTCGGCTGGCCGGTCGTGGTGGAGAAGTTCTCGACCGGGAGAGCAAAGAATGCTCGGTACGCGAGCGAGTGCCCGTCGAGCAGCAAGAGCCGAGGCCGGGCCCCACCAGTGCCGGTGGGCATCTCGGTGCGGACAGCAGAGGGAGAAACAACCACGGTCAGACTTTAGTCTTGGCCTCCGACACTACGCCGCTGGGAGAAGACATGAGGAAGTACGAACACCATGGCTGAGCCTCAAGGGGGCAGTGGGCACCCAGATATGACGTCCAGCCTGCACGATCGTATGGGCATCGAGATCGTGGAGGCGACGCCTGAGCGCGTCGTCGGCACGATGCCGGTCGAGGGAAACCTTCAGCCGTACGGCCTGCTGCACGGCGGCGCCTCGTGCGTCCTGGCCGAGGGGTTGGGGTCGATCGGAGCAGCCCTTCATGCTCACCCGGCTTCGATCGCTGTCGGCGTTGACATCAACGCCACCCACCATCGAGCAGTGCGGTCGGGCTCAGTGACCGGCGTGGCTACGCCCATCCATCTCGGCCGGTCAGTCGCGAGTTACGAAGTGGTCATCCACGATGAGCAGCAGCGTCGAGTGTGCACGGCTCGAATCACGTGCCACCTGTCCCGCTCGCGCCCTCGAGCATAGTGCGAGCGCGCCGCTTGAGCCGTCGTGCCGCGACGAGATTAGTGGAGGCTGACTTGGCGACTGCCGGCTCCAGCTTGCTGCGCAGGGTCGCCACCGAACAGGCACGCACCACAGCGACCTGACCGAAGCCGAGCCTGGCGAGGAATCTGTTGGCGTCTCGAGCAGTGGCGGCAATCGAAGCCACGACATGACGAGAATCCTTTTCATCGGCCCAATCGGCGGCTGCGTCAAGTAGTTGCTTGCCGACCCCACGTCGCCGATATTGACTCAAGACGTGCAGGTATCCCACATGCACGGCGTCTTCGTCCTGGATCGGCGACATCGGCGCCCGTCGCAAGTGCGCGACACCGACCGGGCCGTCATTGAGCGTCGCCACCAACAATCGCTCGGCGGGCTCTGTCTCTAGGCGCCGGATTGCCCGCTCGATCTGCTCGATGGACGCGGTCTTTTGCACAGGCCGGTAGCCAGCCGTGAAGTCCATCCAGATCGATTGCAAACCGGGCGCGTCCCCGGCGGCGGCGTCTCGAATCTGGACCGCGCCTCGACCCGTGCTGTGCCTCTGGGGCATGAAAACTCCACTCCGATGTCATCGGCGTTGCGACGTCATCCCCTGACCTGACTCTGGTCGCCACGATCGACGCTGTCAAATGACAGTCGGTCTAGGCTCCTAGCGCCGAGGCTGGCGCCCACCCTACGACCGACATCAACGACACGCACCCGGCGGTCGCCGTCGCGAGCGGTGTCGAGTGCCGCATCCGACTACGACAGGCAGGTCACCCGCACATGTTTCGAGGATTCGGTACGGCGCTCAACGTGGCGACGGTGTTGGTCGGCTCCGGAGTTGGCGTCCTGCTCGGTCATCGGCTCACCGCTCGAACGCGAGACGTCGTCACCGACGCCCTAGGACTCGTCACGCTTCTCGTCGCTGGCCTGTCAGCCCTCGCGGTCACCGACGCCGATCTGCGCGCCGCAGTTGGCTCCTCGGCGCCGGTGTTGATCGTCTTGGGCTCGTTGCTCATCGGCGGGATCGCCGGCTCCTTGCTCCGGATCGAGGACCGCCTCGAAGGCTTTGGGGGATGGCTCCAGGGACGGCTGAGTACTCGGGACGGGTCAGTGGAGCGGCAAAGGTTCATCGAAGGGTTCGTCTCGGCGTCACTGCTGTTCTGCGTCGGACCACTCACGATCCTGGGCTCGCTGTCCGACGGTCTGGGCAACGGAGCTGACCAGCTGATCCTGAAGGCCACACTCGACGGCTTCGCCGCGGTCGCCTTCGCCGCCTCTCTCGGCTGGGGCGTCGCCGCATCGGCCCTGGCGATCGCCGTCGTACAAGGGTCACTGACCGGCGTCGGCGCGCTGCTCGGTGAGGTGCTGCCCGCACCGCATCTTGCTGCCTTGACGGCGACAGGCGGCCTGCTGCTCGTCGGTGTAAGCCTCCGCCTGCTGCAGATCAAGCCGGTGCCCGTCGGTGATCTGCTGCCTGCGGTGATCGCTGCTCCTCTGCTCACCGAGCTGGTTGTCGTCCTGCGATGAGGCACGGCACGGCGATGGCTCAATCGGCTCAGATCGGCGTCGTCGCCGCCGCGTGCCACTATGCTCCCGCTAAGTTCTATCTCTACAGTCCATGCCTGCACGGCCCGGCGACCTGACAGGAGTCATTCGTGCGAGTGCGCCCCTCCGGCATCACCGCGCTGCTGCTGGCAGTGGTGTTCGCGATGCTCTCGACAACCGCGACGGCCTCCGCGGCCGCGCGCGAGGACAAAAGCTGCCCAAGTGCCAAGATCCCTGAGAAGGACGACGTCATCAGCATCGTCGGCCAACTCAGCGACACATCCACGACCCCGTGCACGCCGGTCGAAGGAGTCAAGATCATCGTGGAGGATGCAGAGGGCGCCGTGATCGGAGAGGGGGTGTCGACAGCCGACGGGACATTCTCCATCCCCCTACCCGGGCCCGCCATCGATAATCTCGGGACCACGGTCACGGTCAAGCTCGACGAGGACTCCCTGCCCGAGGGGTCGGTGCTCAC
>JACCZJ010000127.1 GCA_013696065.1 Nocardioidaceae bacterium | reverse complement strand
AACCATGCACCGAGTATGGCGCGGCGGCAATGCGCGCGGACGCGTCGCGCCGATGCATGCCATGTACGTTCCTTGAATGCTTCGCTAACAGACGCTGTTCGGTAGGGTCGCTGCTTGCTGCTCAGCGACCGCGACATCCACGCCGAGATCGACGCCAAGCGCGTGGTCTTGAACCCCTTCGACGCCGAGATGGTACAACCCTCCAGCATCGACGTGCGCCTGGACCGCTATTTCCGTGTGTTCGAGAATCACCGCTACCCGCACATCGATCCCGCCGAGGATCAACCAGACCTGACGAGGCCGGTCGAACCTGACGGGGATGAGCCCTTCATCTTGCATCCGGGAGAGTTCGTGCTCGGATCCACATACGAAATCATTACCCTGCCTGACGATGTGGCCGCTCGACTTGAGGGCAAGTCATCACTGGGCCGTCTCGGATTGCTCACACACTCCACGGCTGGGTTCATCGATCCCGGCTTCTCGGGGCATGTGACCCTTGAGCTGTCCAATGCTGCGACGCTGCCCATCAAGCTGTGGCCCGGCATGAAGATCGGCCAGCTGTGTTTTTTCCGGCTGTCTTCACCTGCTGAGAACCCATATGGGAGTGCGAAGTACGGCTCGCGCTACCAAGGTCAACGCGGTCCCACCCAGTCGCGGTCGTACCAAAACTTCCACCGCACCCCCATCTGAGGCTAGCGGTCACGGTCGATACGGTCAGCCAGCCCACGCAAGACCCGTGCGGCTCGCGGGTGGACGGGCCGCTGAGTCGGCAGCCGCGGCTTAGTGCGCTCGCGGATCACTTCTCTGGCCAGGTGTTCGTTGATGTTCATGAGCGTCGCCTCTCGTGAGGATCTGAAGGTTGTGGAAGATATGAGTGGCTCATCGCGGTCGTCCCCGCTCCGCGGAGTCCGGGTGCGGCGGGTGACCCGCTTGGTTTCGTCGTACGGCGGACGGCCGTCCCGGGCGGCCCGCGCCTACGCCCGTTGGAGGACCACATCGCCACTCCCCGAATGCACGCTGATCTCGACGGTGGCCTCGTCGCTGGTCGGACTGTCGGCCCGATCCAGGCTGGAGCGAACATCCCCGCTCACCGTCATGATGTCGAGGTAGGCGGCCGTGCCTTGAGCAACCCCGATCGCGATGTCACCTGAGCCGGTCTTGACCTCGACCCGGCCATGCTCGACTCGCTTGAGCAGCAGATCGCCGGATCCCGCCATCGCGTTGACGTTTTCGCCAGCATGCCGCAGGACGACGTCTCCTGATCCGCTCTTGAGCGTCAGTGGGCCGGCCACGTGCTCGAGGACGGCATCCCCAGAACCGGTGAGGATGTTGGCCGCACCCGCGACATCGCCGATCACCAGGTCGGCCGAGCCACCCTTGATATCGACGGACCCCCGGGCAGCCCCGAGGCGGAGATGACCCGAACCTAACCGGGCTTGCAGGTTGGCGATCAGCTCCAGGTCGACGTCGCCGGAGCCGGTGTCGATGGTCACGTCGGCGAACGGCCCGCGCGCCTCGATGTCGGCTGAGGCGGTTTCCACCTGCGCTGCGCTGTCGGCTGGGACGTGGATGACCGCCCGAACGCTGTACCCGCGGCGGAAAAGACCACCCTTCGCCTTGGGCATGGACACCACGATCTCGTCTCCGCGTTGCTCGACGGTGGCGCGGTCAATCAGATCCTGAGCCGCCTCGTCTCCGTGCTCCGGTACGAGGTCGACGGTCGTCGTGTCCGTCTCGTCCGCCACAAGGCTGATGTTGCCCTCCCAGAGTTGGACGCGCAGCCGGACCGGATCCGGTGTGTGGAAGCTGTGCATGCTGGTCTCCTCAGTCATCGCACCCAGCCCTGGATGCGTTTGTTGGATGAACGGTTGCGGCCTGGCGCGCCGGGGCCCATTGCCGACCACCCGGTGTGGCCTCCGTCTACGAGCGCGTTGCGGGCGGCGTTGACGAGCCAGGTGTTGAGCGACTGGCCGCGTCGTGCCGCCAATTCCTCGGCTTGGGTCTTGATCGACACGGGGAGTCGCAGCGTGATGCGTGCGACGGTTTCGTCGCCATCTGGCTCATCAGGCTCAGAGGGCGGCGAGGTGGATGCCGCCGGAGGTGTGGGCGGTGGGGGCGGCGGTGAGGGTGGTATCGATCGGGCGGCCTCGGCGGCTGCTCCTGCCACGACGAAGACTGGTTCTCTGCCTTTAAGGCGCACCTCGACCGACGAGCCCGCGAGCTCATGGGTGATTTCGGATGCTGCCTGGGACAGCGCGTCCATGAGGGTCAGCCGGACGGCAGGGTCAAGTGCCATAGCCAGTCTCTCGGCGGCTATACGCACTTCCTCGCTGCCCACATCGGCTGCTTGCGCGAGGTCTCGGCGGAGCCCCTCAACGAATGGCGTGATGTCCATGCGCACTACAGTGACATCACTATGGTGTCTTGTCAATACCATAGTGGCAACGAGTGTGCCGCTCACCAGCAGAAGGGGGGCTTTCAGCGCTTCTCACGCGATGCGACCCTCCGTGGGCGGCTTGGCTGGGCATGGCTGACCCGGACGAACGAATCCAGCGCCGTGGCAACCACTCAACCGCGTAGCGTTGACCCCATGGCTGATGGCGTTTCTGTCGGGAGAGGGCCACTCTCCTTCGCGGAGGTGATTTTGGCTGCCCGCCGCGAGGCGTCGGTCCAAATCACCAATGATGCTGTTGCCGCTATGGGTGAGTCCCGAGGAGTGGTCG
>JACCZJ010000118.1 GCA_013696065.1 Nocardioidaceae bacterium | reverse complement strand
CCTGGAGATCCTTCGCCGTCTGCGTCGTAGACCCACTGACAGTCCCAAGTCGAGACGTCAAATCGACGACATCTGATCCACCACCGTCAGACTCGTCAGATACTGGGGCGGCTATAGCCCTCTGGGTTTCTGACAAGTCGAGATAAAAGTGAGTGCGGCTGACCTACCACGACGCCTACCCTCCAAAGGTGACATCCGCACACATCAACTTGGCCGAGCTCGGTTGGGACGGCGACTGGCAGAACGCCTTTTCGTCGTATGCCGACGAGGCTTCAGCCGGCCGGATCGTCCGAGTGGACCGCAGCCTCTGCAGCGTGCTCACGCAAGCAGGTCTGGTGCGAACGAGCCTTGGCGGCGACATGCTGGAGGCAATCTCCACCGACCCGACGGCCGCTCCCTGCACTGGAGACTGGGGCGTGGTGCGGCACTGGAGCGACGGCCCCAGCACGATCGAGGCGGTCCTCACGCGTCGCAGTGCTGTCACCAGGGCCGACGCACGAGGCACCTCTCGAGGTCAGGTGCTGGCGGCCAATGTGGACGTGGTCGCAGTCGTTGTGGCCCTGCACCCAGAACCGAATATGGCCAGGATTGAGCGCTTCCTCTCGCTGGCTTGGCACAGCGGAGGCGTGCCAGTGGTCGTGCTGACCAAGTCCGACGCGGTCAGCGACGCCGAGCACCTGGCCGACGATGTACGACGCTCCGCCCCTGGCGTCAAAGTGGTGTGCACCAGCACGGTAACTGGGGCGGGTCTCGGCGAGGTGGCCCAACTCTTTGAGGGGAGCAAGACCATGGTTTTGCTGGGCGTCTCGGGGCATGGCAAGTCATCGCTCATCAACGCGTTGCTTGGAGCCGACGTCCTCGGCATCAAAGACATCCGGGCCGACGGGAAAGGCCGCCACACCTCGGTGCGCCGAGAGCTGTTGCGGATGCCCGGTGGAGGAGCGGTCATCGACACACCGGGGCTACGAGGTGTCGGGCTACAGGATTCAGCCGCCGGAATCGCGGCCACCTTCCCGGATGTGGAAGCTCTGATCGACTCCTGCCGTTTCGCCGACTGTGCTCACGACACCGAGCCCGACTGCGCCATCCAGACTGCGTTGGCCGACGGGACCCTACAGCTGCGCCGGCTCGAAAGCTGGCGAGCGCTGCAACGCGAACAAGTCTGGATGGCCACCCGCACCGATGCTCGGTTGCGCTCGGAGCAGCAGCAGAAGTGGAAGCAGCTCAGCAGAGCAACGCGCGCCGGTCGCCGGGGCCGGCCCTGACTGCGGGAGCGCGCAACTCGCTCAGGTGCTGAGGGCGAAGATGGCGGCGGACTCGGGTGGCAGGTGCACCGTCGCCCCCTCGACGCGGGTCGCCGAGGGCTCCCAGGCGAGGATCGTCTCGAGTTCGACTGTGCCGTTCGAGTTGAGCTTGAGCTGCCGCTCGTCGGTGGACAGGTTGATCACGACGAAGTGTTCGCCGCGGTAGACGACCACCGTGCGCCCCTCGACGTCATGGTCGATGCTGACCCGGTCGAGTCGAGGGTCACCGAGGTCTGCGCGCTCTCGGCGCAGCCTGATCAGATCGCCATACCACTGAAGGATGCGCGCGTGCGGCTCGACCTCGACCTCCGACCAGTCCAGTCGCGACCGTTCGGCGGTGCCTTGGGCTTGAGGGTCCGGCACCTCGTTGCGACTCCAGCCATGCGAGGCGAACTCATCGCGGCGGCCCCGCCGAACCGCTCGGGCGATGTCGCTGTCGGTGTGATCGGTGAAGTACTGCCATGGAGTCGACGCGCCCCACTCCTCGCCCATGAAGAGCATCGGCGTGCCCGGGCTGGTCAGCAGGAGCGCCGCACCGCAAGCCAACAAGCCCCCGCTGAGATGTTCGGACAGGCGATCCCCCGTCGCTCGGTTGCCGATCTGGTCATGCGTCTGCAACGACACCACGAACCGCCAGCCCGGGGTCTTGGTGCGATCGAGTGGCCGACCGTGGGTGCGCCGTCTGAACGTGGAGTAGGTCCCGTCGTGCAAGAACATGCCGCCCAGGACCTTCTCCAGGGCCCCTGGTGCGGCGAAGTCTGCGTAATAGCCGTGAGTCTCGCCGGTCAACCACACGTGCAAGCCGTGGTGTACGTCGTCCGCCCACGTCGCGTGCAAGCCGAGACCGCCGGCCTCCCGAGGGGTCACGGTCAACGGGTCGTTTCGGTCCGACTCAGCCACCAACCACAGCGGACGCCCGAGGCGGGTGGCGATGGCGCTCACCTCGGCCGAGAGCTCCTCGAGCATCGTGACCGCACGGACGTCGAAGAGGGCGTGCACCGCATCGAGGCGCAACCCGTCGACGTGGAAGTCACGCAGCCACATGAGGGCGTTGTCAATCATGAAGCGACGGACGTCGTCGCTGTCCGGCCCGTCAAGGTTGAGGGCCTGACCCCAGGGAGTGTCGTAGCGGTCGGTGAAGTACGGCCCGAACTCCTGCAGGTGGTTGCCGCTCGGACCGAGGTGGTTGTAGACCACGTCGAGAAAGACGCCCAGGCCCCTGGCATGGCAGGCGTCGACGAAACGGCAGAAGGCGGCTGGTCCGCCATAGGGTTCGTGAACGACATACAAACCGACTCCGTCGTAGCCCCAGCCGTGACGTCCTGGGAACGAGGCGAGTGGCATGACCTCGACCATGTCGACGCCAAGGTCGACGAGGTGGTCGAGGCGGTCGATGGCCGCGTCGAGAGTGCCCTCGGGCGTGAAGGTGCCGACGTGCATCTCATAGATCACGGCCCCGGGCAGCTGGGCTCCTCGCCATTGGCTGTCGGTCCAGGGCACCGCTTCGAGATCGAACAGCTGACTTGGGCCGTCGGGTCCCTCCGGCAACCGAATCGCCCGCGGGTCTGGGCGCGGGTCACTGTCATCGATCGAGAACATGTAGGCGCAGTCCGGCTCGGCCTCGACCTCGAGACGCCACCAACCACCGTCCAGGCTGGCCATCGGGTGCCGCTGGTCGCCCAGCACCAGGTCGACGCGCTCCACCGCGTTAGGTGCCCATACTTCGAACTTCATTCGCTCTCCCGTAACAGCAGCGCCACAGGGAGGGCGCTGAGCAGCTGATCGCATCGCACCGCTCCTCCACTGACGGTCTGATCTTCCAAAATGTTGTGCCACGACCCGTCGGGCAGGCTCAAGGTCGCGGTCGCCCATCCTGAACGACTAAGCCCGCCTGGCCAGCGGGTCACCACAGTCGCCACTCGCTCACTGCGCACGAAGCCGAGCACGTGTGGTGAGTTCGCCGGCAAGACTCGATACGTCGACTCCGGCCCGAAGAGCTCCGGGCGCTCGCGACGCAATCGAAGTGCGCGAGAGGTTACCCAGAGCTTGTCGTCGGCCAGACCTTGCCGCGCCTCTCCGTTGTCGAGGCTCACCAGTCTTTCGGCATACGCCGCAAAATCGATCGGGCGTCGGTTGTCGGGGTCGACAAGCGACCGCTGCACACCCTCACACCCTTGGTAGACGTCGGGGACGCCGGGAAGGGTCAGTTGGAGCAGCTTGGCGGCGAGCGAGACCGCGCGGTCGGCGTTGCTCAGCGCGGCTAACCAGCTCTCGATCGCGTCGGCGACCTCTCCGGTCAGACAGGAAGTGGCAAATGCCAGCAGGCGCTGCTCATAAGCCTCATCCGGGTCGTTCCAGGTGGTGTGCTGCTTGGCTTCGCGGGCAGCCTTGGGGAGGTACTCATGCAGCCGTTCTTGCGACAGCGGCCATGCGCCCACGAGAGTCTGCATGAGCAGGTACGCCGTGGGGACGTCGACATGGTGCTCAGCGGCACCTGCCTGGACCCGAGACCACAGTGCGCGCCACCCCTCGAC
>JACCZJ010000106.1 GCA_013696065.1 Nocardioidaceae bacterium | reverse complement strand
TGACCAGCAACACGATGAGGATGATCAAGCCGATGAAGCCGAGGACGCCAGGGAGCACGATTCCCCACAGGGCCCGTTTGCCGATCGCCAAGGGGTCGAGCCGTTGTCCGACGCCCAACTCACCCGCTCTCGCCCCCGGGCAACGCAGTTCGTAGGTGCCGCTCGGCACGTCGTCCGGGCTCGATGCCAAGGCGAAGTACGTGGGGTCGTTGGGCAAGTCGAGTTCGAAGTCGACTTCGAACGAGTTCAATGCAGCACTCGTGCCTTCGCCGTTGACGAGCGCGCAGTCCCGGGCAGTGCTCTGGGCCGTGGAATAGATCGTGATGCCTTCGTCGGGCACCTCCACAGTCCCGTCGCTGCCTACCGGGTCGATGCCGGCGGTAGCGAGGTTTGCGAGTGCCTTTATGGCCAACACGAACAGGACAAGGGACACGACCCACAACAACGCGGGCAGCAGGTACCACATTGCCGACGGACGCACCCGCGCATCGGGTTGCTGGTACATGCCTGGCTGCTGATAGGACATGCGCCAAGTCTTGCACCTTCCGCGGCTCCTTATCAGTGAGGTTTCATGAGGAGATCGCGGACAGATTTCGGGGTGTCTGATGACACACGTCGCCTGGTCAGGGGTATGTCGCTGCGCTGGTAAACTTGGCATCAGCCAAGGCGCCATACCGAGATCCTTTTCGGTGGCGGCCTTTTTTGCGCCCGTCACAGGTGTGCGACCGCGTCGTCCATGACTCGATCGTTCGGCCACATGGAGGGGTGCTCAGCGTCCTCACCGGGCTCATCGTGCGCGTGCCGTTTCACGCGAGCGGGTCGGGACACCCCGACCACTGTGTATGGAGAACTACGACGTGTCCGTCGACGCTGCCGCAACGCCCTCATTCGCCGACCTCGGTATGCCGCCGGTGCTCATTAAGGCGTTGAATCGAGCCAACATCACCTCTCCCACCCCCGTCCAGGCCGCGGTTCTGCCTGACGCCCTCGCCGGCCGCGACGTGCTCGGCCGGGCCGCTACCGGGTCAGGCAAGACGCTCGCATTCGGGCTGCCCATCCTCGCTCGTCTCTCCACCGGTCGCAGCAAGCCGAAGTCGCCTCGCGCGCTCATCGTGGTGCCTACGCGGGAGCTTGCCGCCCAGGTGCGCAGCTCGCTAGAGCCGCTCGCGGACGCAACCGGCATGCGGGTGGCAACGGTCTACGGCGGGACGCCATACGACCGCCAGATCAAGCGACTGCGCGCAGGTGTCGACGTCGTCGTCGCCACTCCGGGTCGGCTGCAGGACCTGGTCAACCGCGGGGCTTGCCGCCTCGACCAGGTCGAGATCACCGTGCTGGACGAGGCAGACCATCTTTGCGACCTGGGTTTCTTTCCAGCCGTCAGCGAGATCGTCTCCATGACCCCTGAAGGCGGTCAGCGGATGCTGCTTTCGGCCACGCTCGACGGCGATGTCGACCGGCTGGTGCGCAAGCACCTCAGCAACGCGGTCACCCACGACTGCAACCCCGACAAGGACATGCCCGACATGGAGCACCATGTCCTGGTCACAGGTCCGCAGAACAAGCTCGAGTCGGCTGCCGCCTTGCTCAGAGCGAACCCGCGCTCGATCGTATTCACTCGCACTCGCCACGGCGCCACCAATCTCGCCGCGGACCTCGCCCAGCTGGGGGTCACAACCGTTGACCTGCACGGCAGCCTCAGCCAGAACGCTCGGGAGCGAAACCTCCGCAAGTTCCGCAGTGGTCAGGCCGATGTCGTGGTCGCGACCGACGTGGCCGCTCGCGGTATTCACGTCGAGGGGGTCAACCTCGTCGTGCATTACGACGCACCCACGGAGCACAAGTCCTACCTGCACCGCAGTGGGCGCACGGCCCGCGCCGGCAAGTCCGGGGTTGTCGTCACTCTGACCACGGCACGGCAGGTGTCGACCGTCTTGAGGCTGCAGAAGGCGGCTGGAGTGACGGCCTTGCACCACGACGCACGCACCGCTCCGCAACCGATGACGGCCGAATCGTTGGCAGCGAGCGGTATGACGGCTGGCGAGGCTGGAGTCGACACCTCAGGCAAGTCGGGCGCCCACACGTACAACGGGTCACGCCACAAGAGTGCTTCGCGACACGGCGCTCCGTCACGCTCAAGGGGTAGGGCGTCCTTGGCCCGTGTGGAGCGACCGGCTCGCACCGACCGGCCCCGACTCGACACTCGATCCGTGGCTGGGCGTGATGACCGCAACCCGGCTGCTCGCGCCGATAGGCCTCGTCGCGATGACCGCTACCGCACAGTGTCTGGTGCCGATGCCCGGCCGCGCCGAGATGACCGATCCGCCCGTGAGGGTCGGCCTCGTCGCGAGAGTCCGTCGCCGACTACGCGCGGCAACGCGACTACGTCCCACGAGACCCGCTCATCGGATGCTGCGCCACGTCGGCCATACGAAGAATCGCGCGCGGTCGTTAACGGGGATCGACCTCCCACGGGTAGGCCCACTCGCAAACCCGGCGCCGGATCGGGGCTCAAGAAGGCTCGCTGGACCGGAGCTGAGAAGCGCGCTAAAGCCAAACGCTGAGCCAGCGGGGGCGCACTCGAACGTCAGCGAGAGCCGTTTGCAAACCCTCGGTTCAAGGAGCGCAAATCGCTCAACTGCACCTACTCGGTGTATAGACTCGGACGCATTGCGGCCGAGTGTGTGTTGCCAAACTCGGCAGTGAAAACGACGAGAGGCTGACGCCATGTATATCGGACTCGGAATAGTTCTGATCGTGGTCGGTGCCATACTCATGTGGGCCACTGACTTTGACATGAACTTCGTGGAGGACACCACGTTGGGCCTGATCCTCCTCCTCGCGGGGATTCTGACCATCATCTTGTCGCTGGTGCTTTCCGCGCAGCGCAGCCGTACGACCCACGTCGAGGAGCGGCGCTACGACGAGGGTGGGCCCTACTCTCGCCCCTGATCTCGCGCGTGGGGGTCGACCCTGCGGGGTCACGGCATACATCTGACAAACTGGCCCGGTGCGCGTCTCCGCCAAATCTGACTATGCCCTGCGTGCGCTGATCGAAATCAGCAGGCGAGGCGAGAGTTCACCTGTTTCGGCAGAAGAGATCGGCAGAGTGCAAGACATCCCTCACGGTTTCCTTCAGTCGATCCTCGCAGACCTGCGGCGCGCGGACATCGTGATGAGTGTCCGCGGGCAAAATGGTGGTTGGCGTCTGGCCAAGCCCAGTAGCGAGGTCACGGTCGCCGACATCATCAGGGCGGTCGACGGGCCGCTGGTGAGTGTGTACGGATTGCGCCCGGAATCAGTCACCTACAACGACTCGGCCACGGTCCTGCAGCTGGTGTGGATCGCCGCCCGCGCCAGCTTGCGTGATGTCTTCGAGCATGTGACCGTCGAGATGCTGGCGGCAGGCGAACTGTCCAGCGATGTCATGCAATTGACCAAGAGCGAAGACGCCTGGAAGCCCCACTGACCGTTTTCGCTGCGACCGCGGGGTATGACGGTCGCGATGTCGTCGAAGTTCTCCATCTGGCTGCCCCTCGACGCGTCGGCGGTCGGTCTATCGAGGATGGCTTGAGCGGTGCGTCGTGATCGGTCGATAGGCTGCGGCGCCATGAGTGCAGACGCCGAGGCAACCACACCGGCTCAGTCCACCAATCCGGTGATCGCCGAGCTGAGTCGGCTACGCGACAGCATCGACAACCTCGATGCCGCTTTATTGCATGTGCTGGCAGAGCGCTTCAAGTGCACACAACAAGTGGGGCACCTGAAAGCCCAGCACGGTATGCCGCCTGCCGACCCGTCACGTGAGGCGCAGCAGATCGACAGGCTCCGTCGGCTCGCGGCCGAGGCCAAGCTCGACCCCGAGTTTGCCGAAAAGTTCTTGAGCTTCATCATCGCCGAGGTGTTGCGTCACCACGAAGCCATCGCCGGCCCCTAGCCGGCGCGGCGCGTCCGCATGGCTTTGACCACCTGCAGCTCTTGTCGCTGCATGCCGAGCACGAGGC
>JACCZJ010000089.1 GCA_013696065.1 Nocardioidaceae bacterium | reverse complement strand
CTGGCTCGGAAGGTGAACGACGGCCGACGGCGCTCGTTTGTCCGGCCGGTGTCCACGTGCAACCAACGTGTGTTCCCGTCGATCCTGCGATAGAGACGGACGCGCACATCCTTGACGGCGCCTCGGTTGTCCCCCACCTTGGCGATCACCTGTCCCCTGATGGTGACGTCCGTGGCGTACCGGCGGCTGTGATCGAAGTCGAGAAACCGAACGCTGGTGTTGAAACGACCTGAGGCCACCTGAACGCGGGCTTGCGGCTGAGAGGCCGAATGGTCGATCGGCACGTTGGCTGTAGCCGCACCCGGCAACGCGAGCAGGCTTGCAGCGGTGGCCCCGATGAGGGCTGTACGGACCAACTTCATGGAACAGAAACCCAACTTGTCGACAATCGGCCTTTGAAGAAACCAGCCGATGTGGGTGTGCAACGACCAATTCCTTTGGTGCACGGTAGACGGCCACCTCCATCATGTCCAACGTGGCGGTGAAACGGCCTCAAAAGAGCCGCTTCAGCGACCGCGACGAAATCCCCGCACTGTGAGGCTGCGCCACCTCGGCGCAAGCAGAAATGGGGAGCACCATGACACAGCGAAGTCTGGTTGCCATCACCTGCGTCACTGCCTTGGGAGTGATCACGCCCCCCGCGTTACCTGCGGTTGCGTGTCACGACCCTCAGCCATCGCCTCGAGCCTCCCAGCACGACCGACGGTGGAAGGAGGATCGTTCGCTGACCTCGTCCGGCGAAGGCGCCAACCACGCGAAGTGACTTCTCGACTGTGGGCTGGGCCACGCCGAAACCGGGGCCGTGTGGACCATGCAAGAGCCTCTTGGGGCTTCACCGATATGAGGCGCGGGCGTTGGATCAAGCGCTGGCTCACCTCACGCCGATCACTCGTGAAGTGAGTCGGTAGCACCGGCAGTCCAGCCGCGATCGGGCACTGCGAAGCGCCACCGCAACCGGCGCCAGTGGGCGTCTCGCGTCACATCCGAAGTGTCCTGATGGGCGAGGACACTCAGATACCATCGGCGCATGTCGGAGGAGCGTCGCGGACTGTGGTTGGGCGTCGTTGCCTACGTGCTGTGGGGGCTCTTCCCTCTGTATTGGCCTCTGCTGGAACCGGCCGGCGCGATCGAGATCCTCGCGCACCGCGTGCTGTGGTCATTGGTCCTCATGGTGGGGGTGCTGCTGTTGCTTCGTCGCGTCGGCACGCTGCGGGCGATCTGGGCGCAGCCTCGCATTCGCTACTCCATGATGGGTGCAGGCGTCGTCATCGGCCTGAACTGGGGCACCTACATCTGGGGTGTCAACAACGGCCACGTCGTGGAAACCGCGCTGGGCTACTACATCAACCCGCTCGTCACCGTCTTGCTCGGAGTCACTGTGCTCGGCGAGCATCTGCGTCGCTGGCAATGGGTGGCGTTGGCCATCGGCACTGGCGCGGTCGTGGTGCTCACACTCGAACTCGGCCGCCTACCGTGGATCGCCTTGATCCTGGCGTTCAGCTTTGCGCTGTACGGGCTACTCAAGAAGACCGCGGGCACCGGACCGGTCGAGGGCCTCACCTACGAGGGATTCGTCCTCGCACCGATCGCGCTGGCCTACGTGAGCTGGTTGTCACTCGCCGGACAAGCCCAGGCGTGGTCTCACGGAGTCGACCACGTGGCACTGCTCGCAACGACCGGCTTGGTCACAGCTATCCCGCTCTTGTGCTTCGCCGGTGCGGCCAACCGCATTGCGCTGAGCACTCTTGGTTTGCTGCAGTACATCGGTCCCACCCTGCAGTTTCTGATCGGGGTCTTGTTGTACGACGAGCCAATGCCCGCCGTGCGTTGGGCGGGTTTCTCGCTGGTGTGGCTCGCTCTGGTCGTGTTGACGGTCGACTCTGTCGTCGCCTACCGCGGCCGCGACACCACCTCAGCCGCCGACGACGACACTCTCGACGCCGGAGCCTCGCCTCGTACCCCCCGAGGCGAGGCCGTCGAAGCCGACGCCCTGCTGGAGGCCGGCCACCAGGTGTCACGACAATGACGCGTCAAGCGGGAGGAGGGGAGCTGAGAAAGTTCTTGAGCGCCGCGGCCAGCTCAACTGGCGCGTCTTCGGCCATGTGGTGACCGCTCTTGATCGGCCCACCCCGCAGGTCAGGCGCCCAGGATTTCCACACCTCCAGCGGATCGCCATACAGATCGGCCAAGTCGTCGTCTGAGGACCACATCATCAGCGTGGGGCAGCTGACCTGCTGGCCCGCAGCCCTGTCCTCCTCATCGTGCGCACGGT
>JACCZJ010000087.1 GCA_013696065.1 Nocardioidaceae bacterium | reverse complement strand
GTATGACGGCGTCGACGCCACGCAGATCGTGGTCGCCGTGCCACAAAGCGACCACCTCGCCGCCGGCCAGGGTCACGGCCCGGCGGGCGTCGACGTCGTCGAGCGAGCCGGGAAACGTGACGACGCCGATCTTCACGACTGTTCGACTTTGACGGTGTAGTCCTCGATCACCGGGTTGCTCAGCAAGGTCTCGGCAGCGTTGCGGATCTGGGCCAACCGCTCCTCGGTCACCTCGTCGTCGAGCTCCAACTCGAAGCGCTTGCCCTGCCGCACATCGACGACTCCGCCGAAACCGAGCCGCGTCAGCGCCCCATGGACTGCCTTGCCTTGCGGGTCGAGGATCTCGGGCTTGAGCATGACCTCGACGATGACGCGGGACAAGGGGCACTCCTGACCGGGGGTATGTCGCGATGATCGGCCCAGCAAGCCTAATGGGGTCGCCCTGGCCGCTGACGGGCGCGTTCGCCAGATGCGACGGCCGTGCTAAGTCAGCTCACGCTTCAAGATCTTGCCCGTTGCGGTCATCGGCAGGCTGGAGCGGAACTCCACCACTCGCGGATACTTGTACGACGCCATCTGGTCCTGCGACCACGCCACCAGCTCGTCCTCACTCACCTCGGCGTCAGGAGCCTTGATGACATAGGCCTTGACCTCTTCGCCGTGTTGCTCGTCCGGAACCCCCACCACTGCTACGAGCGACACGGCCGGGTGAGTGAGCAGGACCTCTTCGATCTCGCGTGGATAGACGTTGAAGCCGCCCCGGATGATCATGTCCTTGACCCGGTCGACGATGTAGTAAAAACCGTCCTCGTCACGGCGGGCCAGGTCACCGGTGCGGAACCAGCCCTCTCGCATCACGGCGGCGGTCTCGTCGGGGCGGTTGTAGTAGCCCTTCATCACGTTGTGGCCGCGAATGGCGATCTCGCCGATCTCGTCGGCGCCACCGAGGACGTCGCCCCATTCCGGATCGATGAGCTTGACCTCGATACCCCAGATCGGCGTACCGATGGAGCCCGCCTTGGGTTCACGGTCGAGGTGGCTGAAGGTGGCCACCGGAGATGTCTCCGACAGGCCGTAACCCTCCAGTATTTGCACGTGGAAACGGTCCTTGAACTCACGCAGGATCTCCACCGGCAACGACGCCCCGCCAGCGATGGCATGTCGCAGGTTCGACGAGATCGCCTCGACGTCGACCGAGTCGTCGAGCGCGCCTAGCAGTCCCCAGTACATGGTCGGCACCCCGGCGAAAATCGTCACCTTCTCGGCCACCATCAACCGCAGCGCCTCCGCCGGGTCGAAGCGCGCCATCAACACGAGGGTCGCGCCCACCCCGAAGCCGGTGTTCAGCTGCACGGTCTGGCCGAACGAGTGGAACAGCGGCAGCGTCACCAGATGTACGTCGTGATGCGTGGGCAACATCTCGAAAAGGCGGTGGCTGGTGGTCACGTTGAAGGCGAGGTTGGCGTGGGAGAGCTCAGCACCCTTGGGTTGTCCTGTCGTACCACTGGTGTAGAGGATGACGGCGGTGTCGCCCGGCTCGGTGAGCCGCGTCTCGAAAGTCGCCAGCTGGTCCTTGGTGGCGGCGAAGTAGTGCTCGGCACCTTCGATGGGTGACGGCCCGGAAGGATCTGCGGGTATCACGAAGAAGTCCTCGCACGAGTCCACCTGCTCGAATCCCTCCCAGCCTGCCTGCCCCATCGGCAGGTCGGCCGTGCCCTCGAAGCAGAAGTAGGCCCTCGCTTCCGAGTCGTCCAGGTGGTAGGCGACCTCACGGGCCTTGAACAAGACGTTGAGCGGCACCACCACCGCGCCGGCCTTGAGGATTCCGTAGTAGATCGCAGGAAAATAAGGCAGGTTCGGGCACGACAGCGCGACCTTGTCGCCCGGTCGCACATTTCGCGACACCAGCAGGTTAGCGACCTGATTGGCCATCGAGTCGACCTGCGCGTAGGTGAACCGCTTGTCACCGAAGACGATGGCGTCACGGTCAGGAACCTGGCGTGCACTGTCCTCGAGCATCACGGACAGGTTGAACATGGTCGCTTCCCCTTGTCTCACTTGCCGCCGCGGCTGCCCCAGTCAGAACCGCTCGCCGGTCAGGCGTTCATACGCCTCAACATAGGTGGCGCGGGTCTGCTCGACAATGCGTTTAGGCAGTTCCGGCGGCGGCTCACCCGACGACCTGTCCCAACCAGACTCCGCCGACGTCAACCAGTCCCGCACGATTTGCTTGTCGTATGACGTCTGGGCGCGTCCCGGCTCCCACGCATCAGCCGGCCAAAAGCGCGAAGAGTCGGGGGTCAGCACCTCGTCCGCCAGCACGATTGTGCCGCCCGCGCGGCGGCCGAACTCGAACTTCGTGTCGGCCACGATGATGCCGCGCTCGCGCGCCAGCTCCTCAGCCCGGCCGTAGACAGTCAGGGCCAGCCGGCGCAGCTCGGCCGCCACCTCGTCCCCTACCTCCTCGACCACCCGCTCGTAGCTGACGTTCTCGTCGTGGTCACCCAGGCCGGCCTTGGTGGCGGGGGTGAAGATCGGTGCAGGCAGCCGCGACCCGTCAACGAGTCCGGTCGGCAACTCGATGCCGCAGACGGCCCCGGTCGCCCGGTAGTCCGCGAGCCCTGAGCCGGTGAGGTAGCCGCGCGCCACACACTCGACCGGCAGCATGTCCAGCCGTTCGCAGATGATCGCTCGCCCCGACACCGACTCGGGCACGTCGGTCGAGAGGACGTGATTGTCGACGACGTGGTGAAGCTGGTCGAACCACCACAACGACATGCGAGTCAAGATCTCACCCTTGCCGGGGATCTCAGGCGTGAGCACGGCGTCGTAAGCGGAGATGCGGTCTGACGCCACCATCAACAGTCGACCGTCGTCGAGGAGGTACAGATCGCGGACCTTGCCGGAGTGCAGGGGCTGAGCCCCCGGGATCTCAGGCGGGGCGGTCAGGGGCTCGAAGAAGGCGGCCATGAGCCCATCCTGTCAAGATGGACAGGTGACGGACGCAGTGGTGATCGGATCAGGGCCCAATGGGCTAGTCGCCGCCAACCTGCTGGTCGACGCGGGCTGGTCGGTCACGGTCCTCGAGTCGCAGAGCACGATCGGCGGCGCCGTGCGCTCCGATACGGAGCTGTCACCAGACTGGAAGCTCGACACCTTCAGCGCCTTCTATCCCTTGGCTGCGGCCTCGAAGACCATCGAGAACCTGCATCTGGAGGATCATGGTCTCGCCTGGGTACACGCTCCCGCTGTGCTCGGCAACCCCATGCCCGACGGGAGTTGGGCGCTGTTGCAACGCGATCGGCATGACACGGCCGCCGGGCTCGAAGCGCTGTGCCCAGGTGATGGCGAGGCATGGCTCGAGTTGTGCGCCCTCTGGGACGGCTTCGGCCAGGATCTGATCAGCTGCTTGCTGGACCCCTTCCCACCGGTCCGACATGGTGCCAAGTTGGCGGTCAGCCTGCCCCGCGCCGGAGGCTTGTCCGGGCTGCGGCTGCTGCTGATGTCCGTACGCCGGCTGGGCCAGGAGAATTTCGGGGGCGAGGCGCCTCGACAGCTCCTGGCGGGCAATGCCATCCACGCCCACTTCTCTCCCGAGGGCGCCGGCTCAGCCGTGTTTGGCCTCTTGCTGACGAT
>JACCZJ010000083.1 GCA_013696065.1 Nocardioidaceae bacterium | reverse complement strand
TTCGCGACCGATGAGCTCGCATACATGGTTGGAAGCCTGGCTTCATCGGTTGCTCGTCCGGGACCTATAGCGGCCGCTGTGGAGCATGGACGGGAACGCTCGAAAAGAAAAAGGGGCCGGGCCCGCTCGGCCCAGCCCCTTTCTCGGCATCACCGGAATCGGTTACGGATCGCGGAAGATGAAGAGCCCATAGTCGCGGTCGCTCGCCAGGATCAGCACATCACCTGGGTTAGCCGGGTCAGGGATTACTTCGACACCCCAGAAGTTGTTCCCCGCCGGGTCGAGGTAGCCACCGACCTCCACCAATTCACAGGTGCTGTTGTCGGCAGGGTTGGAGCATTGGATCTGGACCGCCCGCAGACCACCTGAGTAGTACGCAAGATAGGCCAGACTGGCGTCGGTCGGGTCCGTCGCCACCTCGTGTACCGAGAGGGTGCCAAAACCCGACGCATAGGCTGGGTCCATGGCTTCGGGGATCGCGTAGGTGTCGAGATCCTGAAGCGTTGCCGCGTCGAAGAGGTGTACGTATCCCCAGCCATCGAATTGCGCGGTCACCGTTATTCGGTCGCCCAGCGTACCGACGGCGGGCAGGCCGTCCGGAGCGGTATACGTTGGCGCGGTGTCAAAAAGCTCGTGCAGCGCCCGGTGTCCCACGCAGACCGCCGAGATCTCGACGGTAAATGTGTGTCCCATGCTGCCGCACAGGTGCTGGTCCGGCGCGAGCCCTTCCAGCGCCCCAATGTGGTGGTTGGCGATGATGACGGCGTCGTATCCGAGCAGCTGAGCCGTTTCGACTTTCTCGGAGAAGAAGCAGGTGCCCCGCAGAAGGACCAGAATGGCTTCTTCGCCGGCCGCCAGCGTGAGCGTAGACGCATCCGGAATAGATCCTCGATCGGCCGGGCAACCGAGGCCGCCGTAAATGGTTGGTCCGTTCAGTGTGCCGTACAGCTCGCTGATCGGGATTGCCCATCCGAACTCGCCGGCATCGTAGTGGCCGCCATCATCGGTTACCACACGAGCCCTGAACGGCGAGAAGTCCTCGTCGGTGGCGATGAAGAACCGGTTGTCAGCCGTGAATTCGGCCTGGTGAGCATTGCCCTCCGGCGTCAGCGCGATCCCGGTCTGCTCGAATAATTCGGGGTCGATCGATGCGTAATCGGTGTCGCCGATGTACTGAGGATTGGACGGATTGGTGACGTCCAGCAAGACGTATCCGCCGTCCCAGTACGACGCGATCATGATGCACTTGCCGGCGTACGCCCCAGAGGCCATGCATTTGACAGTCATGTCATGGAGGTTGGAATCGCCCAGGTTGAGGTTGTACTGCGCGACCGCGAAGTCGTTGAGGTCAAGCTCGCTCAGCAGCCGCGGACGGCGGGGGTTGGTAATGTCGTAGATGTCGACGTCGGCGAGGTCTTCCTCGTCCTGCGTGACGAGGTATGCCGGCCCGCCGGGTGTGGGCTGCCATATGAAGGCGCTGTGCGTCTGGTGGGCGTCAGACCCGGTCCGATCCCCGAAGCCTTCCTTCAGCTTCACCGGCTTGAGCGGATTGGTGACGTCGTAGAGCATGAAGCCGCCCTTGTAGTTCTTGCCACAGGCTTCGGCGTTCATGACCAGGATCTCGCCCTGGAACTTGCCTGTCTCGATGTGGACCACCTGCATCCCCTCGCCCGGTCGGGTGTCTTGGGGCATGGCGATGAAGTTCACTTGCACCGGGTTGGCCGGGTCGGAAATGTCGATCACCCAAGCACCTGAATCGGGCGTGTTCACGCCGCCCTTCTCTGGACCTGAGCAGTCGGCCTCGCCCCAGTTCGCAAGGTACGCGTAGTTCCCGTAGGCGGCCACGTCGGCGATCAGTCCGTCGTTCGAGTCGCCCGCGTTGGTCGGTTGCACCTCCACCTGGCCGACCAGCTCGATCTTGCCCCAATCGCCCGTGCCCAACAGATGGCCTTCAGTGGGGCCGTGCTGGCCACGATGGGCAGCTACCGTGCCTCCGACCGTCAGCAAGATGGCCGTCGCCGCGAGCAGCGCGATTGACCGTTTCCGAGTAGATCCCTGTTGGTGAGCCCGAAGGCGGCGGGCTGCCCACATCGAGTTAAAGCCGCGCCATGGGAAGGTTGCCATGCTTTCCTCCGCTTTGCACTTGGGTCGACGATCGGTCAGCCCGCTTGTCCGTGTCGTCACGCCGAGGATCTGGGGATCCCACATCGCCTGCAATCTGAGACGACGCGATGTGGCACGGCTCTGGCTACGACACCACAATAAGGAGGGCAGTCCCCGTGGTCAAGCATCTTGACATCGACAATCGCGCCCTTGCGCAGTCGCGTCGAATGCCAAGAGCACCGACATCTTCGACGTCCTGGCACACGTCATTCGCGACGCAGCCTTTGACTCCTACGCAGCTGGCGAAACATGCGAGAGACACGTGAGCCAGCTCCAGCGCGAACCGTCGAAGGTGCGACCTTGGTCGTTTTCGGAGCTCCACGTCACCGACGCCAGGAGCGGTGACTAACTGTGTGACTGATTTACGTGGCGTGTCAGTGCAGATTCGTGCTCACGACGCCCGTCTGGACGGGCGGCTGTTAACCGCTTGGTCGTAGGTTCGAGTCCTACCGCCGGAGCCACTCCTCGGATTTCTTGACGAGCCGCTCGGAGAGCTCGACCGCGTTCGTCACGGCACCCTTGCGCAGGTTGTCGGCGACCACCCAGAACGCCAGGCCATGGCCCTCGGGCAGCGACACGTCAGCCCGAATCCGCCGGAGCCCCGCGACCGAGATCGTCTAGCCGGTAACGGAGCGGATGTTCACCGGCGACGCGCCGCGCAGGGCGCGGAGCGAGTTCAGCGCGACGACGAGCGAGAGCGGAAAGGCGAGCAGGGCCGCGACGGGATGCAGGGCGGCCAGGACCGGAACGCTGTCGCGCATGAGCACGAAGATCGGCACCAGGAACACGACCACGGCAGACGCGAGCGCCCACATCCAGTGGCCCCTGCTGGCGCGCGAGAACCAGGCGAAGACGAGCACAGCGATCGGCAGAAGGTGGACGATCCAGCCGATGTTCCTGTGGAGCGATATGCCCGATGCGTCGGCCGCGAGCAGCGCGAGGCCGATCAGGAAGACCTGGGCGACGAGCCCGACAACGACAGCCCATGCCAGCACGACGTACAAGATGCGACTTGCCCGAACCATCAAAGCCCTCCCTATCAGTTGCCCTCTCCCTGGCGTGTCGGATTATCACGGAGCGCGACGCTCGCGAAAGAGGCCATGTCCGCGAAGGTCATGCTCGGGCTGGCCTGGGCGATGGGCGTCGCACCGCTGCCGGGC
>JACCZJ010000077.1 GCA_013696065.1 Nocardioidaceae bacterium | reverse complement strand
TGTCTCGACTGCCTCGTGAAGCACTGAATCCACGGCTGAGCGAAGCAGCGGCGTCTACGGCCGAGCGAGCTTCCACGGTCAAGTGACGTCGCCGCGCCGATGCCCTGTGCACGACGGTGCTGGCTTGTCGGTGGCCCCAGCTAGGGTCTTTGACAATGAACGCCAACACCCCCGTCCCCGCGAAAGTGCCCGTGAAGCGCACGCATCACGGCCGCACCTTCATCGACAACTACGAATGGCTCCGCGGCAAGGACAGTGCTGCCACTATCAGCTACCTTGAGGCTGAGAATGCTCACACCACCGCCGAGACGGCACATCTGGCCGGGCTGCGTGAGCAGATTTTCACGGAGATCAAATCCCGCACCCAAGAGACTGACCTGTCCGTGCCCACTCGGCGAGGGGGCTACTGGCGCTACACCCGGACGGTCGAAGGCAAGCAGTATCCGGTCATGTGCCGGGTCGCCGTCTCCTCACACGACGACTGGACCCCGCCGACTCTCGAGCCAGGCGTGCCCGTCGAGGGCGAGGAGCTTTTGCTCGACTGTAACGAGGTCGCTGCAGGACAGGAGTTCTTTGCTTTGGGGGGTTTCACGACCTCGCTCGACGACCAGCTGTTGGCCTTTTCCACTGATGTCGTCGGCAATGAGCGCTACACCGTCCGCGTCAAAGACTTGCGGACAGGAGACCTTCTCCCCGACCGAGTGGACAACACACTGCACGGCTTGACCTGGTCCGCTGACAGTCGCTATCTCTTCTACACCACGGTTGACGTCACGTGGCGTCCGGACAAGGTATGGCGACATGCGCTCGGTTCGGACAGCGCCGACGATATCGTGGTCCACCATGAGCGCGACGACCGGTTCTGGACCGGAGTCGGGCGCACGACTTCCGACCGTTTCCTGGTCATCACTTCCGCGTCCAAGGTGACCACAGAGCAACGGGTGCTCGACGCCAGCGATCCGACGGGCGACTTCCGCGTCGTGATGGCGCGCCGCGAAGGCGTCGAATACGACCTGGAGCACGCCGTCATCGGCGGTCAGGACGCCT
This sequence comes from Nocardioidaceae bacterium, assembly GCA_013696065.1. GTDB lineage: Bacteria > Actinomycetota > Actinomycetes > Propionibacteriales > Nocardioidaceae > JACCZJ01. The sequence goes on along the minus strand of JACCZJ010000077.1, from coordinate 3,605 downwards.
TCCTCGTGCTCCACAACCACCATGCCGAAAACTTTGCCTTGGGTCGAGGTCCGATCACGCTCACAACAATGGACGAGCTGACATCGGTGATCGACCACAGCGACGCCGTCCGACTCAGCTCCCATTCGACGTCCGCCGACACGCTCGTCGTGGGGTTGCGCGAGGACGGGCTCGCCAAAGTGCGGGTGTTTGGTCTCGGCAGCGACGGAATAGGCGCTGGCGCAGATGTCCAGGTGGACGAGGAGCTCTTCACGATCGAACCGCACGGGTTCTCGGACTGGCAGCAGCCTCTCGTCCGCCTGACCTACTCGTCTTGGGTCACGCCGGACACCGTCGTCGACTATTCCCCCGTCGGTGGCGAGCGCCTGGTGCGCAAACGGCAGATCATCCAGGGCGGATACGACCCTGGAGACTACGTGCAGACGCGGGAGTGGGTGACGGCAGCTGACGGTGTTCAAGTGCCCATCTCGATCGTGCACCGCAAAGACATCGAGCCCCGATCTGGCTCGCCGCTGCTCCTCTACGGATACGGCGCCTATGAGATTCCCTACGATCCCACGACGAGCATCGCCCGATTGTCGCTGCTCGACCGTGGAATGGTCTTTGTGGCAGCCCACGTGCGCGGTGGAGGCGAAATGGGCCGCAGCTGGTACGAGCAAGGCAAGTTGTTACAGAAAAAGAACACGTTCACCGACTTCATCGCCTGCGCTGAGCATCTGGTCGACACGGGCTGGACCACTCCGCGCCGTCAGATAGCCCTAGGGGGCAGCGCTGGCGGACTGCTGATGGGGGCGGTGGCAAACCTCGCGCCCCAGCTCTTCGCCGGCATCGTTGCGCAGGTGCCTTTCGTCGATCCACTCACGTCGATACTCGACCCGTCACTGCCGTTGACGGTGATCGAGTGGGATGAGTGGGGCGACCCCCTGCACGACGCGGCCGTCTACGACTACATGGCGTCCTATTCGCCGTACGAGAACGTCACAGCCACGGACTACCCGGCCATCTATGCCATCACGTCGCTACATGACACGCGAGTTCTCTATGTCGAGCCGGCCAAGTGGGTGGCCAAACTTCGAGAGGTTGCCACCGGTGCGGCACCCCTTCTCTTCAAGTGCGAGATGTCAGCCGGGCATGGAGGCGCGAGTGGTCGCTACGACGCGTGGCGTGAAGCGGCCGATTACTACGCATGGATCATCGACGTCAGTGGCGCCCACCATCCTCCACGTCCGCTCGCCAAAGCGCCGCCGACTTCGCCGGAAGCTGGTTCGGGCCCGCGGGATGGTCAGTAGGTGGAGGAAAAGGAGAAAATCCTGACAGTGTGGCCTCGGGTGTAAGAACATGCTGAGAGCGGCAACTTTCGCGGGGACCTCGAGCGTTTACTCAATAATCCTCCGCAGCCAGCGAGGGCACACCGCAGGGTGTTTTGGCAGGAATCTCTTGTGCGTGAGATGCGTTGATCCAGGTAGATCAGCCTCCACGGCGAGGTGATCGGACAGCTAGCAGAGGGGAATATCCCGTGACCGCACGTCGTAGCACCACACTTGCCTCACGTGAGGGGTCCATCGAGGGCCGGGACAGCGTCGGCCTCTATCTCGAGGAGATAGCACGGACGCCACTGTTGGATGCTGAGACCGAGGTCGAGCTGTCCAAAGCCATCGAGGTCGGCCTGATGGCTCAACACCTGCTGGCAACCGGCCGGATCGCGAGAGCAAAGGGGGGCGCGCCCATGCGGGCCACCCGCGAGGAGCTTGAGTGGCTCGTCGAAGACGGTGAGCGCGCCACGCAGCGCTTCATCCAGGCCAACCTGCGGTTGGTCGTGTCCATCGCCCGCAAGTACGGTCGGTCGGCCATGCCCATGCTCGATCTCGTGCAAGAGGGCAACACCGGACTGATCAGAGCTGTCGAGAAATTTGACTACGCCAAGGGCTACAAGTTCTCCACCTACGCCACCTGGTGGGTGCGGCAAGCCATCACACGAGGCATCGCTCAGCAGGCCCGCGTGGTGCGGCTGCCCGTGCACGTCGTCGAAGAGCTCAATCAGATCGGTTCCGCGCGCCGCACCCTCGAGCGCCAACTGGGACGCGACCCTGCACCTCATGAGATCGCTGTCGAGCTCGACATGTCGGTTGAGCGGGTCCTCGACCTGATCAACTGGGGTCGCGAGCACGTAAGTCTCGACACCCCCGTCGACGACGAGGGCGACACCTCCCTGGGTGACCTGGTCGCCAAGGAGACCACCCCCGGCCCAGACTCCGCGTTCCTCGACGTCGAATCCCGGCGCCGCCTCGACGACCTGGTCGAGCTTCTCGACGACCGATCCGCTGACGTCATCCGTTCTCGTTACGGCCTCGTCGACGGCCGGCAAGAAAAGCTGGCTGACATCGGGGCGCGGCACGGAGTGTCCGCGGAGCGCGTTCGCCAGCTCGAGCGTGAGGCGTTGGCTCAGCTCCGTAAACTCGTCGACCCCGATCTGGCCGCCTAGCCCCGAGCAGTCAGCTTCGCGCAAGGCGCCTAGGTCCCCACGCAGTCAGCCGCGCCCAGGGCGCCTAGACCCGAGCGGTCAGCTTCGCCCAGAGATCCTCCACGGCATCCTGCAGCTCGTCGAACGAGCCGGCGTTGACCACCACACGGTCGGCGACCTCTAGTCGCTGGTCTCGGGTGGCCTGCGCGTTGATCCGCGCGTCGGCCTCGCCGGGGGTCAGTCCTCGCTCGCGACTCAGCCTTTCTCGCTGTACGTCGGTCGGTGTGTCGACGACGACGACCACGTCGAAGTCGTGAACCTGTCCAGTTTCGACCAGGAGTGACATGTCGTGCACGACCACGGAGTCGGCCGGTGCTGCCCTCTCGATCTCGGCCGCCCGCGCCCGAACCCGAGGATGGATGATCGACTCGAGCTGCCGCCGCGCCGCAGCGTCGTCGAACACTCTGCAGCCCATTGCGGGACGGTCGAGCTCGCCCTCATGGGTGAGCACACCGGGTCCGAATGCCTCCACGATCTCGGCCAAGCCAGGAGTCCCTGCAGCGACGACCTCGCGGGCCAAGATGTCGGAGTCGATCACCACCGCACCGCGCCTCGCCAGCATCTTGCTCACGCTCGACTTCCCGGAGCCGATGCCTCCGGTGAGGCCCACCCGCAACATGGCGCTCACCCTGTCACAGGCGACGGATTCTCGACCGCCGGACCCTGGCACGATGAGCGGACCGGAACCTTTGGCTGCCTGAAAAGGCGCCGATAACGCTGCGGGCTGGTCCCGCGCAGGCGGGCAAAATGGTGGCGGAACGCCGTCGCGTTGCTGAGACCCACCTGGGTGGCTATGCGCTCGACTGTCTCGTCCGACCCCTCAAGGAGCCGTTCAGCCAACAAGACGCGCTGATTGGTGATCCAGTGGTAAGGCGTGGTGCCAGTCTCGGCTTTGAAGCGACGCGCAAAGGTACGAGGTGACATCGTCGCCTGCGCGGCCAATGTCTCGACGGTGAGTTCGTCCGCCAGGTGCTGGCCCATCCACTCCAGTAGTGGCTGCAACGTATCCGCAGAGCACACCGGGACCGGGGACTCGATGAACTGTGCTTGCCCGCCGTCTCGATGCGGGGCGACCACCATGTTG
>JACCZJ010000058.1 GCA_013696065.1 Nocardioidaceae bacterium | reverse complement strand
GGCGACGTCACACTCGGATCCCTAGCGGGGACGGGACGGGGGCGAATCGATCAGGCTTGCGGCGAACAGCTCAGCGAGCTGCGTCCAGCACCATAATCTCGCGGCCGCCCAGTGAGGCCAGCCGGTCATCGGTGTACGGGTTGATGAGCCTGGCCTCGTGAACCAGCGAAACGTCGAGGTCGGCCACCGCCATCCCGGTGCCTGACTCGACCCTGGCCACGGGGCGTCCTTGCGGGTCGTAGATCGCGGTGCCGCCACTGAACTCGAGGCTCCCGCAGCGGCCGGTCAGGCCGGCCATCACGACGTATATGCCATTGTCGAGAGCACGAGCCGAGTAGTAGAGGTCGCGGCGGTGTTCACTGCCCACGACATAGGCCGAAGGGCAGACGTAGGCCAGCGCGCCAGCGTCGGAGGCGGCTCGCGCATGCTCGGGGAAGCAGCCGTCGTAGCAGACGCCCAACCCGATCGGCCAACCTTGCAACTCGACTGAGGCGCCATCCGTGCCGGGCGTGAAGATGGTTTGCTCGGCATGCCAGAGGTGCTGCTTCGTGTAGGCGAGGAGGACCTCGCCTGTTGCCAGGAAACTCAGCAGGGCTAGGGCTCTGGCGCCGTGCGACATACGCACCGACGCTCCGCACAACACCGCGACGCTGTGGTCGCGCGCGGCTCCCTGCAGAGGCTCGAGGCGCCCATCGTCGATGTCCACGTCGCAGTCGTCAGGCCGCAGTCGCAGCGTCTCAGGATCGTAGCCAGACAGGAACAACTCAGGGAGTACGACGAGCTGGGCGCCACGCCCTACCGCCGCATCGACCGCAGCCGCAGCCGTGGCCACATTGGCAGCGACATGGCCCGCGACCGCCTCGGCCTGGACTGCCGCCACCCGCAAGGGTGCCAACCCATCGAGGGCGGGCGGCAGGGCCTGGCTCACTGAACCACGACCTCGACTCGCTGAAACTCCTTCAGGTCGGTGTAGCCCGTGGTCGACATGGAGCGTTTGAGCGCGCCGACGAAGTTCATCGTGCCGTCAGAGACCAGGGAAGGCCCGTGCAGGATCTGCTCGAGGTTGCCGACCGTGCCGATCTTGACCCGCTCGCCTCGCGGCAGGGATGGGTGGCGCGCCTCAGCTCCCCAGTGATAGCCACGCCCGGGTGCCTCCTCCGCCCGCGCTAACGGCGAGCCGATCATCACGGCGTCCGCGCCACACGCGATGGCCTTGGCGATGTCACCGCTGCGTCCGATCGAGCCGTCAGCGATGACGTGCACGTATCGGCCTCCAGACTCGTCGAGATAGTCGCGCCGTGCAGCCGCGACGTCGGCGACCGCTGTTGCCATCGGCACCGCCAGTCCGAGCACGGTGCGCGTGGTGTGAGCGGCCCCGCCACCGAACCCGACCAGCACTCCCGCCGCACCGGTGCGCATCAGATGCAAGGCCGCCTGGTACGTCGCACAGCCGCCGACGATCACCGGCACGTCAAGCTCGTAGATGAACTGCTTGAGGTTGAGAGGCTCGGACTGGCCGGACACATGCTCAGCCGAGACAGTGGTGCCGCGGATCACGAAGAAGTCCAGCCCGGCTGCGATGACCGACTCGGCATGTTCCTTGGTCAGCTGGGGAGACAGGGCACCAGCCACCGTCACACCGGCGGCGCGCATCTCCTTGACGCGCTGCACCATGAGCTCTGGGACGATCGGCTCGGCGTAGATCTCCTGGAGTCTTTGAGTGGCGCCTTGACCACTGAGGGCGGCGACCTCCTCCAGCAGCGGCTCCGGATCGTCATACCTCGTCCACAGGCCCTCGAGGTCGAGCACCCCAAGGCCACCGGCCTGCCCGAAGGCGATGGCGGTCGTCGGCGACATGATCGAGTCCATCGGTGCGGCCAAGATGGGGATGTCGAACCGGTACGCGTCGATCTGCCAAGAGACCGACACCTCCTCGGGGTCCCGCGTCCGCCGGCTTGGGACGATGGCGATGTCGTCGAACGAGTAGGCCCGCCGACCTCTCTTGGCGCTACCGATCTCGATATCCATGACTGCCTCTGGCTCGGGTTGGCGTGACGTGGCGTGGCGTGGACTGTTTAGCGTCTCGATTCGGAACGAAATCGTCCCCGCCGCTCTTCTGGGCGCCATATCGTTCCAAATCAGGGGAGAAGTTGGCGGCAGGTGAGCATCAGTGGGGTCCGGGTCATACCTGTCAGTGCGGCGAGTAGTTGGGGGC
>JACCZJ010000032.1 GCA_013696065.1 Nocardioidaceae bacterium | reverse complement strand
GTCAAGCACGACGTCGCCGAGCTGGGGGTCGACCTGCTGGACCAGGAACCTGATCACCGGTCGGGGCGTGTAGAACTCGCCCGAGTCGCCGGCCGCGTCGCGCATCTCGCGCAGCATCGACTCGTAGACGTGCGCCATTGTGTGGATGTCGTCGGACGCCGCGAAGTTGATCTCGTTGACCTTGTTCACGACGTCGCGCAGGAGGTAGCCGGACAGCATCCGGTTGTTCGTCTCGCGGAACACGGCGGCGACCACGTCTCGGGCGTCCTCGCTGCCGGTGCCCGACAGCCCGCGCAGGTAGGGCAGCAGCTGTCCGGTGACGAAGTCGAGCAGGGCATCCCCGGTGGGGCCGTTGGCGTCGGCGGCCCAGTCGCGCCACCGGTAGGGAGACTCGATCACCGGTCGAAAGTCGGACTCGGTGACCTCGCGGTTCTGCTCCAGCCCGTCGAATGCCTTCAGGAAGAGGAGCCACGCAAGCTGCGGGATTCGGTCGAGGTCGCCGTTCAGGCCGGCGTCCTTGCGCATCGAGTCGCGGGCCGACTTGATCGCGGCGGCCAGCTTGGCCTGAGGAGATACCGGCAGGGTCGCTGTCTTCGGCGGGGACATCTTGATCAGGCGTCCTCGGTCTGGAGCAACTCCGACCACAGGGCAGTGACCACTGCGTTCGCGTCGGTCAGGGACTGCGCGCGCAGGTCAAGCTCGGCGGCGAGCGTGCCGTAGCGCTCGGCCCAGCTTTCCGGGGGGCCAGGCAGGTCATCCGGCGGAGCGGCGCGCTCGCGTTCCGACCAGACCACCCGAACCGCGCGAGCGAGCGGTCCCGAGGACAGCATCTCGTTCTCATGGAGGACCATCAGGTCGACGAGGTCGCGCACGCGGGAGTTCTCGCGCTCACCGAAGTCCCTGGTCATCGCGTGGAGCTTCTCGGCGGCATGCCGCGCAGCGTCGATGATCTCGATCTCGGGTGTCTGCACATCGGCGAAGGCGAGGAAGTTGGGAAGCGGCACGGTCTCGGTGTCTATGAGCTCGTGCCCGCGCGGAGATATGTCCAGCTGCATTCCACCGAACCGCCTGTCCGCCAGCGCCGCCGAGACCTTGAGCCTCCAGGTCTCATAGCCGCCGCCGTCCTCCATCAGTCGCTTGGCGGCGCCGACCTCCAGCTCGAAGCGGTCACCGTATGGGTCGGTGCCGAGCGCCTCGATGACGCGCTCTCGCAACTGCTCGCCGTCGACGCCAGCCGCGCGCAGGCCCAGATCCATGTCCTTGGTCGAGCGCGCGCCGTCCTTGAGCCGGACCTCCATAGCCATCCCACCCTTGAGCACCCACTGTCCGGGCTCGGCGGCTTGGAGACGCGAGAGCACGCGCTCGAAGATCACCCGCCGCCGCAAGCGGTCGAGGCTGACGCCCGACTCGCGCGAGCGGTTCAGTAGTCGCTGCTCCAAGGCCGTGCGCAGCGCTTGAGGGGTCTCATAGCTCACTGGGCGGGGAGTTGGAGGGCACGCTCAATCCTGAGAGCGGCTTTGAGGTCGGTGGCCTCTGCGTGCTCGCGCAACCCGCGGAGCGTGAAGAGCCCGCGATCGCGTCCGTCCTCGATCGCGCGCGCGAGCTGATCCTCGTCTGCGGAGCCCGCCACGTCTATCAGGGATCGTGTCGCGTTCGTGACTCTGAAGCCGGTTCGCTGGATCACGTCCGACTCCCGCAGGTTCGCCCAGTGCAGGGTCACGGCGGCGTCGCGCCTGGAGAAGTGAGGGGGCACGGTGAGATGGGTGCGGGGCGACTCCAGCTCGCCGATGTCGTGGACCACGAGTGCCGTCTCATGTGAGATCACCGCCATCCCCCGCGACCAGAGGGTCCAGCGAATCAGGTCGTCGTGGGTGTCGGGGTTCCACGGGGTGAGGCGGAACAGGCCCCTATCGACGCGAAGCCAGTTCCCTGCGCGCACGTGGTAGGCCTGCGCCTGATACGAGTAGCCGACCTCCTTTGCCTGGGCCGCGGTGAAGTAGCCGCCCTGGGCGGAGACGAGCCCAAAGAGCTTCCGCTGGAGGTCTCGCCTGTCCGTGGGCACGGATGCATACTAAACGAGAACTGTATGTATCGGCAGGGGCGCGAGCAAGAACTACAGTTTGTATTGAGTTTCAAGCAGCGTAGATGAGCTCTCCCAGCGTGGCGACGGCGCTGCGCAGGGCGCCGGCGGATCCGAAACGGCCCGCTATCTCGGCCGGCGAGCCAAGCGACGAGAGGGGCGGCACCGCGAGCACCCCCAGGTCGTCGAGCTGGCTGATGCCGTGCTCGGCGTACTTGTCCAGCAGCTGCGTCAGGACGGCTCGGGCGTCTGGCTGGAAGGCCTCGAAGAAGTCGGTGTTCTCCTTGCGCACCCGCCGTGCACGGTCGGTGCGGGTGGCCAGGGCCTGATTCCAGGCCAGGTGAACGAGCACATCGAGAGGGTCTGCGTCCCCCAGCCCGGTGCGTGCGGCGAGCTCGTCGGCGTCGATGCCGCGCCGAGCCAGCTCATCGAGCACGTCGTGACGTCCCACCCGGCTGACCCACCTCGATCTCAGCTCGTTCGGGTCCGGGAACAGCGTCCTGACGGTGTCCGCCACGTAGTCGCGGTACTCGACCAGCCGGAGTCTCCTGGTGTCCGGCTCGAGGTGGTAGATCGCCTCGGCAGTCACCCACACCTCGTAGCCGCCCACGTAGAGCTTTGCCCGAGGCTCCACGGCGAGATCGTCCGGGTCGATCGTCTGGTCGCCTGAGTCGTCTCCGAACGGGGGCTCAGGCGCCTCGACCACGGTGTCTCCGACGACTTCGCCCTCGTCGTCGATCTCCTCTTCGTCCACCCGCTCCGGAGGTCCGTCGAACTCTGGATCCGCAAACAGACCGGTGGCTCCCGAGTAGTCGATGATGTCGAAAGAGAGCTTGTCGGCGTCGGGGAACAGGCGGGTGCCGCGGCCGATCATCTGCTTGAACATCGCCATCGAGCCGACTGGCCGGAACAGGACGATGTTGCGGACGGTGGGCAGGTCGCAATGCCACTAAGTTAAGGTCCTCTAAGATCATCTCGTGAC
>JACCZJ010000193.1 GCA_013696065.1 Nocardioidaceae bacterium | reverse complement strand
GAGTGTAACTTCGACGTCACTGGTCGACTCAGAGTCTCCACTTAAGCAACTGAACTGACTCGGAACTGGTCAGAGCAGTGCCTGAGCACGCCTTCGCACCTCGGTGCCGCGGTTCTCACGGAGCGCGTCGATCGGACGCCCGGGCAGCGAGTCGTCCAGGGTGAACAGCCACTCGATCGACTCGACGTCGCTGAAGCCACGGTCGGCCAGCAAGATCAAGGTCCCACCCAAGCCCTTGACGATATTGCCCTCCTGAACACACTCGGCAGGGATGCCCGGCTCCCGCAGAGATTGCCGCCGCACTGCCACCAGTTGGTGTTCCCTGGTCAGTTGTCGGACTTTGTTGGCACTGATCCCCAGCAGCTCTGAGACCTGCGCCATCGTCAACCAAGAGCTGACGAGGTGGTCGAGTACGTCGGTTGCGGGAGATGGGGCCGCTGGGCTCGGCTGGATGTTGGTCACCCCGACTAGCCTGCCACGTCGTCGCTTCGCACCAACGTGGAGTCACCGGCAGGGGCTCCGGTCGACTCGCGCGGCGGCGAGGCTTGCTCTGCTGTGCCTCACACCATCCGTAGACTCACCGGGTGGACAAGCCTGCCACTTTCGATTCGCTCGTGGGTCGTGTGCTCGACGGGCGCTACCTCGTGGGCGAAAAGATCGCTCGAGGTGGCATGGCTACCGTCTACGAAGCCACCGACCTGCGCTTGGACAGGGTGGTGGCCCTCAAGGTCCTCCCCCATGCGTTGGCAGACGACAAGGAGTTTTACCAGCGCTTCACCCGGGAGGCGAGGTCTGCCGCCAGGCTGACCCATCCCAACGTGGTTGCGGTCTACGACCAAAGCGACGATGATGGCGTGCTTTTTCTGGCGATGGAGTATGTCGCTGGTCGGCACACGTTGAGAGATGTCATCAGGGACGAGGGTCCGCTGTCACCCGTACGGGCGCTCACGCTGCTCGAAGAGGTGCTCAAGGCGATCGGCGCCGCCCACCAATCTGGCATCGTGCATCGCGATATCAAGCCGGAGAACGTACTGATCGACCCGCGAGGGCAGGTCAAGGTCGCCGACTTCGGGTTAGCGCGAGCTATCAGCTCGGCGACCAGCGCCACGGCCACCGGCGGTTTGCTCCTCGGCACCGTTTCCTACCTGCCACCCGAGCTCGTCACCGTCGGGACCGCGGACGCACGTTCGGATGTCTACTCTCTGGGCATCGTGGCCTTCGAGTTGCTCACCGGTTGCAAGCCGCACACGGGAGAGTCACCGATTCAGGTTGCCTACAAACACGTGCATGAAGACGTGTGTCGCCCGTCGGAGCTGGTCGACGGCATCCCGCCCTATGTCGACGCGTTCGTCCTCCGGGCAACCAGGCGGGATCGAGACCAGCGACCGGCCGATGCCCATGTCATGCTCCAGCAGCTTCGCCGGGTCCGCCATGCACTCAACCAGGGCGTGATCGACGACCAGGAGCTGACTGAAGACCTCACGCCGACGGTGTCCCTGCACTCCGTCGGTGGTGGGAGAGCGCCATCAGCCGGTGCGCCGGCGAACCCCGCACCGCCTGTGGTCGACCGCGACGAGGTGTTCAACTTCGCGGCCTACGACGACTTCGCAGCCGACGAGCCGCGGACAGGGCCTGAGCGCACTCTGCTCGTTGGCCAAACCCGAGGGCCAGATCTTGGTGTGCGCCTCCAGCCGACCGACCCCCCCTCGGCTCCATCGCACGATGCTGGACCTCGAGAGTTTGCCGGCGGAGCCCCGACTGGCAACGGCCATTCCGGCTCCACTCGCGTCGACGGCTCGCAACCATCTCCGCGACCGGTCCGAAAGCGCAAGAAGGCCGGTTGGATTGCCCTTCTGCTGGTGCTGTTGCTTGCAGCCGCGGCCGGTATGGCCGGTTGGTACTACGGCATCGGACGCTTCGAGACGACGCCCAACGTGATCTCACTCCGTGAGGCTGCGGCCAAAGAAAGGGTCGAAGGGACGGGCCTGCGCTTCGAGGTGGCGTCGACGGACTATTCAGAGACCGTCAAACCGGGTCACGTGATCTCCACCGACCCCGCCCGCGGAGAGAAGATCTTGTCCGACGGCACGGTGATGGCCGTGGTGTCCAAGGGTCCCGAGCGCTACGACATGCCAGACCTCACCAAGATGAGCGAGTCGGAGGCCACGGAGGCCATCACCGACAGTTCCCTGCGGGTGGTCAACCTCAAGCGCGTCTGGAGCGACGACGTCCGCAAAGGCGAGGTGATCAGCTTCACGCCTGCCGCAGGCGTCGAGCTCAAGCGTGACGCGAAGGTGTCTCTCGTGATCAGCAGAGGACCCGAACCGATCCAGATTGTTGACTTCCGGGGGAAGAACGCCGCCGAAGCCGCCACCGATCTCAAGGCACTCGGCCTCGACGTGTTGGTCAAGGAGCGCTACGACAACGAGGTGGCTGACGGAATCCTCATCAGGCAGACACCAAGCCAGGGCACCCTCGTCGCAGGTGACAGGATCACTCTCGTCGCCAGCCTCGGCCCTCGCCTCATCGAGGTGCCGAATGTCTACGGCTTCGGCACCCAAGACGCCGTCGCCGCGTTCGAGGATCTCGGCTTCGAGGTCGAAACCCAAGAGTCGGATCCTTACTTCGGCCTTGGCTTCGTCGTCGGACAAAGTGTGCCTGCTGGGGATACGGCCCCCTTCGGATCCACCCTCACCCTCACCGTGGTTTGACGGCTGTCCACGACCCGTCGCCGTGGGCCGAAGCCACCCTGGGTCTCACATAGGCTGTCGCGGTGACTCCTCGTCCGGCCAGTGCGCTGCCCACAGTGGCTTTGCTGGCAGTGACCGCGGCCTGGGGATCCACCTTCTTCTTGATCAAGGACCTCTTGCTCGAGATCTCCGTCCTCGACTTCTTGTCGGTCCGATTCCTGATCGCGGCTGCTCTGCTGGTCGCGGTAGCTCCCCGCTCGATGATGCGGCTGTCGGGCGAGGAGGTGAAGCGCGGCGTACTTCTCGGGATCGTCTACGGCGTAGCGCAGCTGCTCCAGACCTTGGGCCTCGAACGCACCTCGGCGAGCGTTTCGGGCTTCGTCACCGGCATGTACGTCGTGGTGACTCCGCTTCTTGTGGCCTTCTTGCTGCGGGAGCGCATCGGCAAGTGGGTGTGGTTCGCCGTACTTCTGTCGACGCTCGGCCTCGGTTTCTTGTCGTTGCAGGGGTTGGCGATCTCACCAGGCGTCGCGCTCGTCTTCGCTTCCGCCCTGCTCTACGCGGTGCACATCGTCGGTCTGGGCCACTGGGCATCGACCAGCAATGCCTTCGGGCTGTCAGTGCTACAGATGATCGTGATCGCAGTGGTCTGTACGGCGGCCAGCGCGCCCAACGGCATAGCCACACCCCAGACCGGGGGTGGGTGGTGGTCGCTGATCTACATGGCCGTCGTGGCGGGAGCAGGAGCGTTGCTGGCGCAGACGTGGGCGCAGGCTCACCTCTCCTCGACGCGAGCGGCAATCATCATGACGATGGAGCCGGTCTTCGCGGCATTCTTCGCCGTTCTGTTCGGCGGCGAAGTGCTCACAACACGCATGGCGGCAGGCGGGACCCTTGTCTTGGCTGCCATGTTCATGGTCGAGCTCTCTCCGAAAGAGAAGAGCGAAGCCGAGGTCAAGCAGTTGACGGCGTCAGAATCGTCGGGCGGGTAACGCCGCGGAGATAACCTCGGCAGCCTTGATGGCGTCGTCGCGGGATACGTCGAGATGAGTGACGGCTCGCACCACGCGCGACCCGACGGCACCGACCAAGACCCCACCATCGCGGCACCGCTGAACCAATCCGGCCGCGTCGGGTGTCTCGATCACCACGATGTTGGAGTCGACTGCCTCGGTCGAACATCCGGCGGCCTCCGCAATCAGCCGGGCATGCTCGTGGTCGTCACCGAGGCGGGCGATGTGGTGGTCGAGAGCATAAAGCCCGGCCGCAGCCAGCAGACCGGCCTGCCGCCACCCGCCGCCCAGCCGCTTGCGCCAGACCCTTGCCTGGGTGATCTCGTCGGCGCCGGCCAACATCAACGACCCCACCGGGGCTCCCAGCCCCTTGGACAAGCAGACGGCCATGGTGTCTGCGCACGCAGCCAGATCTGCCAGAGAGGCGCCGGTCGCCACGTGCGCGTTCCAGATCCTCGCCCCATCGAGATGCACCGCGACGCTGTAGCGGTCAGCCAACTCACGCAGTCCGGTGAGCGTGTCGAGCGGTTGCACCCGACCACCCGCGAAATTGTGTGTGTTCTCGATCGAGACGCACGCCGTACGGACGAGGAACGGACCCAGGTCAGGAGCGATCAGCGCATCGATCGCCTTCAGATCAGCGTGTCCGCATGGGTCCGACCAGGTCCGCATGGTGAGTCCACTGATCGCGCCGTGGGCACCCAGCTCAGCGCGAGCGATATGGGCACCGGCCTCGCACAGCACCTCGGTACCGGGTTCGACCAGGGTTCGCACCGCAAGCAGATTGGCCAACGAGCCGGTCACCGTGAAGAGGGCCGCCTCGAAGCCGAAGAGATCCGCCACTCGCTCCTCGAGGACACGCACAGTGGGGTCCTCGCCATACACGTCATCTCCGACGTCGGCATCACACATCGCTCGACGCATGCCCTCGGTGGGCCTGGTGACAGTGTCACTGCGCAGGTCGATCACGAAACAGCCTCTCGTCGGCCCTTTCGCAGACAAACACGATAGGCCAGCCAGTTCGGGTCAGCGGTATCCCGGCAGGGAACGCTCAGTCGCGACTCTCGCGCAGCATGTCGGCCACCAAGAAGGCGAG
>JACCZJ010000490.1 GCA_013696065.1 Nocardioidaceae bacterium | reverse complement strand
ACCGGGCGAGGATGCGCATCCGTTGGCATCCTCGCCCGGTTCTTCTCAGTCAGTACCGGCCAGCAGGGTCTTCACCTGGAGCGGTGTCAAGCGTGGCTACACGAGATCCGCAGAACTCCGTTGGCGGACGAGGGGTTGTATCCGACGCTGAACGGGTACTTGCCGCCTTGGGCGCGGAGTCTGGCTTCGGCCCCATCTGCCAGCGAATAACTCCGGTCGCAATGCCTTCGGTCAGCCTGGGAGCCTGGAACCAGTGCCGTCAAGCCCTGCCCCCGGTCTAGGGTGATGGTGTGGCGGCTTTGCCTTCGGGAACAGTGTCCATGCTGTTCAGCGACATGGAAGGCTCCACGAGTTTGCTCTCTCGCCTCGGCGACGCCTATGTCCAGGCGCTTGACGGGCAGCGCCAGATCCTCCGAGCGTCTTGGGCACGCTGTGGCGGGGTGGAGATGGGCACCGAAGGCGACAGCTTCTTCGTGGTGTTCGACACCGCTGAGGCAGCGGTGAACGCCGCGGCCACGGCCCAGGCCAGCTTGCTTGGCTTCGAATGGCCTGCGGGGGCACAGATCCGAGTGAGGATGGGCATTCACAGTGGTAATCCGCTGGTTCACGATGGTGGATACGTCGGGATGGACGTACACCGAGCCGCCCGCATCGCCGGCTCGGCTCACGGAGGCCAGGTAGTCCTCTCGAGCGCCACGGCCGGACTCGTGACAGAGCACTTGCCGGCTGGCGCCTGGCTCGTCGATCTGGGTTCACACCAACTCAAGGACATCGCCAGCACCGAGCGCCTGTTCCAGTTGTGCGCACCCGGGCTGCCCACCGAGTTTCCACCCCTCAAGACGCTTGGGGCCGCGTCGAGCCTGCCTGTCCCAGCAACTTCACTCGTTGGCCGGGACGGTGAGCTGGCCGAGCTGCGATCGTTGCTGTGCTCAGCCGGTGTCCGGCTGGTGACGTTGACGGGACCAGGCGGCACGGGAAAGACGAGGTTGGCGGTCGGCCTGGCCAAGCAGTTGGTCGACGCCTATCCGGATGGCGTCTACTTCGTGCCCCTTGCCACAATTACGGGAGCGCACAGCATGTGGACCTCGATCGCGGAGGTGCTGGATGCTCCACCAGAGGGACGCATTCCGCCCGGGTTCTTCGACCATGTCGGCCATCGCAGCGCGCTCATCGTCCTAGACAACCTTGAGCAGATCGCTGGCGCCGACAGTGTGGTCGCGGACCTCTTGGCTGCTGCCCCACAGGTGGTCCTCATCACCACCTCGCGCCGTCCCCTGCACCTGACGGCGGAGCACGAGCACTCCGTTCCACCCCTCGAGCTCCCAGATGAGCACACTCTCGAGGGGATCGAGCGATCGGGAGCAGTGCAGCTTTTCGTCGAGCGGGCTCAAAAAGCCAAAGCCAGTTTCCGTCTTACGTCCGACAACGCCGCAGATGTCGCCGCCATCTGCGTGCGACTTGACGGGCTACCACTGGCCATCGAACTCACCGCAGCTCGCAGCAAGCTGCTGAGCCCGCGCGCTGCGTTGGCCCGTCTGGATCAATCCTTGGACCTTCGCTCCCGTGACGTTGACCGACCCGACCGGCAGCGGACGCTGCGGCAGACGATCTCCTGGAGCTATGACCTGCTGACGACCGAGCAACAGGCTTTCTTCCGGCGCCTTGGGGTGTTCGCCGGAGGTGCGGACCTCGACTCCATCGGGGCGGTCATGGTGGACCTGCCAGAGGCAGCAGACCCACTCGACATCGTCACCGACATCATCGACGTAAGCCTCGCTGTCGTCTCCGAGGGCATCGATGGCGAACCACGGGTGCACATGCTGGAGACCGTGCGGGCGTTCGCTCTGGACGCTCTCGACGCGGCCGGTGAACTACCCGAGAGTCGTCGGCTGCATGCCGAGCAATATCTTGCCGTCGCCCGGCCGCTTCAACGGCTGGCGAACAGTCCTAGGCAAACAGCCGCGCGACAGCGGCTCGAAACCGAGCACGACAACTTGCGTGAGGCATTGCGCTGGGCGCTCGGCGCACCGTCAGAGGCCAAAGTTTCAATCGCCCTCCAGATATGCGACGCGCTCGGGTGGTTCTGGATCCGCCATGGTTATCTCGCTGAAGGGAGAGAGTGGCTAGAGCGGACTGTCGAGGCTGCGGGCGGGCAGAGGTCCACCGGAAACGCCGCTTGCCTGCACCTGCTGAGTTTCGTTTTGCACCTTCAAGGCGAAAACGAGGCGGCGCTGCGGTGCGCTAGGGAAAGCGCAAGCATCTCGCGTTCCTCGGACGACTCCAACAACCTTGTCAAAGCGCTGAACGTCCTTGGTGTCGCTTACGCCGAACTCGACCAGCAAGTATCTGCCCGCCATACGCTGCAGGATGCGGTCGACCTTGCACGTGCTACGGACAATGCCGCCTGCCTCATGCCCTTGCTGGGGGACCTAGGCGTTCTCGAGGCCAAGGAGGGCCACTTCGAGGAGGCTCTGAAGTGGTTCCACGAGGCAGCGAGGGTAGCCGAAGAATTGGGTGACGAGGCGATCTTGACCCAAGCGAGGAATTCTATTGTCGAGGCCCTAGTGGCAACGGGCAGAACTCACGAAGCTCTGAGCATGATGCCTGAGGTTGCGACGGCGGCCTTGCGGCTTCGCGACCCCCGGATCATCATCTACTGCCTAGAGACC
>JACCZJ010000489.1 GCA_013696065.1 Nocardioidaceae bacterium | reverse complement strand
GGCCTCCTCCGCGCCACCCCCACATGCTGCGAGGGTGGCGGACAGTGTCAGCGCGACCGCCCCCACAACGCAGTTGCGGTGCCAGTTGTGGTCTGCGTGGCCGAAGCGCCCCCGTGTCGCAAGCATGCAGTAAGTGTGACGCAGGGCCGCCCAAGCTCTCGCTCATCCCTGCTTCACGGCGTGTCAGTCGATGCTGCTACGGACTCCTCGTCGCGTGGTTCAGCTGCGTTGACGCAGAGTGCCGCCAAACCACGACGAGGTCCAAGCGGGATCGCGCTTGACCGGCGTGCCGCTGCGGCTGGCGTGCAGCAGCCAGGTGCTGCCGTTCTTGCGGCCCATGAAGATGGCGACGTGGTACACGTTGCCGCCGCTGTGGAAGAACATCAGGTCGCCGCGCCGCATATTCTTTTTGGAGATCCGGCGGACGGCGTTGGCTTGGGCGTCGGTCGTCCGAGGCAGACTCAGGCCAGCCTTTCCGAACGAGTACATCGTGAACCCGGAACAGTCGAACGCGTTGGGGCCAGCTGCACCATAGACGTAGGGGTCGCCCTTTTGATCGCGCGCGACTTCGACGCTGTGTGCGATCTTGCGCTCGCGTCGGGTGCGGGCCGCGTCGGCGGGGGTGACGGCGATGAGGGAAAGGACGAGGGCTGCGATAAGCAGCGCAGGGATGGCGACCGAAAGTCGACGCCATGAGATCACTGCAGGCATGGGGAGTCTCCTTCTCACGCCTGTGAGGTGAGCTGTCGGGTTCGAGCGAGAAGGTGCTCGGCCGCTGCTGAGAAGCGGCTTGACCCCAAGCACTCATGTGGTCGAGTGCGAAGAAGTGGGTCCCCCACTCCTGCCCCGGTTGAGAGTGCATTCTGTGTCGTCGGGAAAAAGGTCACCCGCGCTGAGGGGCAGGACTCGGCGTCCGGCGCGGATGCTATTCAATTGAGTCTGCGCCGATGCTGCCATTAGATGAGCGTTTCGCCAAATCCGCGAGGAGTCGGCCGGATGCCCGTCAGCCTGACGCTTCCTTGGGGGTGGCGGACGTCACAGCCGATGTGACGCCGTGTAGCGCCTCTCGCACGGACGAGCGGGTTTAGTGGTGTTGCTGCTGCTCCCTCGCTTCGGAGAGCAGAGCGTCCCAATCGGTGAGGAATCGGGCTAGGCCATAGCGGTCAAGTGCCACCATCCGCGACGCCTGGCCCATGGCTGAGGCGCGCTCAGGCTCCTCGATGAACATGGCTACCGCGTCCACGAGGTCGTCGACGCGGGTCGACAAGATCCCTGCCTCGGGTGGGACGGCTCGGATAGATTCGGTAGTGGCGAGAGCGACGACGGGCATGCCGAGCTGCATAGCTTCGAGCAACGACAAGCCGAGCGACGTCCAGCGCGCCGTGTGGACATACACGCGGCGATGGGCGAGGGCGGCATGCATCTCGTGCTGCCTGACGTCGTCGAATGAGCGCACCCTCTGAGCCCCCAGCCCGAGCGCCTGTCCGAGTCCTTCGACCCTCAAGCCGAACACATCCAGCGGCGCTGCCTGCGACAGCGGAGCGAACAGATCCGCACCGACGGCACGACCACGGCGGAGCGGGTCGTTGACGCAGATCGCGGCTCGTGGCAACTCCCCCGTGTAGAGGTAGCCGGGGTCAACGATCCCGTGCTCGACCACGGTCGTCGGCGCTGCCCCACAGTCCCAGAACAACTGGTTGAAGTGCGTTACGTGCACCACCGGTATGACGGCCTGCTCTGCCAGCGGGTGCCTCGTGAAGGGCACGGACCCGCCTGGGGTGTTGTGCTCGCAATAGACGGCCGGCACATCGATTCCGGCCCGAAGCCCAGTCCAGGTTTCAAGCAACTCGGCTTCATGGGGGCGTTGCAGCACCACCAAGTCGACTTCTTCGTCGCGCAACGCGCCCGGCTCCGCCTCACGCACGCTCGTCGGCCAGGTCCAAGTGAGAGCGCGCCCTAGGCCATCGGGCGTCCTGCCGGGGACCACAGGGACGACATACTCGTGTGATCCCTGAACAAAAGCTGTGGTCCACGAGCCGTGCACGTGCCACAACAAAATCTTCAATGCTCCCCCTCTCAGCTGCTCAGCCGGGTGGCCGGGCGAGCGAACGGCGGCCCAGCGCGTGCAATTGCCAGCCTGCTGCCCGCCACTTGTCAGCATCGAGGCACAGCCGTCCGTCTATGACTCGCGGCGCGGCCACCACACCCAACAAGGCCACCGGGTCGATGCCCTGAAATTCCGGCCAATAGGTCAACACCGTCACCAGCTCGGCAGGGCTGCCGGATCACTGACCCGGATTTGCGCGCCAAGTCGGTGCAATCTGCTGGCGATGTCCAGAGCCACGGAGTCTCGCACGTCCTCGGAGCCGGTTTGAAAGCGGCCCCGAGCACCGTGATGTTGGCTCCCTCGACCTCGCCGCCGAGCACCGAGCAGGCCACTTCCACTGTGCGCGCGTGTCTTTGGGCAGACAGCCACCCCCGTAACCGATCCCAGGTCTGAGAAAACGTGAACCGATCCTGGCGTCATAACCCAGAATTTCCTCAGATCACCGACGTCGGCATCCGCACCTTCACAGACCTCGGCGAAGAGATTGACAAGCGAGACACGGGCCGCCAGCATCACATTGGCAGCTGCCCTGGCCAGCTCCGACGTCGCAAGATCGGTCCTGACCGTGAGTACGCCAGCAGAGATGAGTGGCGCATACACCTCGCGCAGAACCAGATCGGCCTCGTGGCTCTCCACTCCGAACACGAGCCGATCAGGCCGTAGCGAATCCTGCACCGCATAACCTTCGCGCAGGAATTCAGGGTTCCAGGCCATCTCGACCACGTCCCCAGCTGGGGCGAGCCGCCGGACTAAGTCCCTTGCCGCAGCCGCCGTTCCGACCGGCACCGTGGACTTGCCGACCACCAGAGTTCGCTTGTCGAGCAGCGGTCCGAGGGAGGCGAGTGCCTCCCACAAGGCCGAGAGGTCGGCCGCGTGGCCGTGGCCGGACTGGGGTGTGCCGACGCAGATGAAGTGCACGTCGGCTTGTGACGCTGCTGCGTAATCTGTCGAGAAGGACAACGGGCCTGTTCGCACTCCACGGGTGAGCAGTCGATCAAGACCTGGCTCGTGAAAAGGTGCTCGGCCGCTAGAGAGTCTGTCGATACTCAACGGGTTTGTGTCGATGCCAATAACGTGGTGGCCGCAGGCAGCAAGACACGCCGCATGGGTTGCGCCGAGGTAACCGGTTCCCACGACTGAGATCCGCACGGCGCCTCTGTGCCCGCACCGGGTGGCTTCATGCGCCCGCCTGGACAGCGCCGCTCTGCCTTCCACGCTCCTCCCGGGACGGTTTGTCGACAAGAGAAGTGGGCACATGCTCGTTTTCGGCCGGTGCTATGCGAGTGGAGTGCATCAGGGAGGCCTTTCGTGACGACGACGTCGCAGGACCGACTCGCCCATGCTGGGACGGGGCCCGTCGACGACCCCGCACCTGCGACCTTGCCCTCAACTGTCGTGGTGCCCACCATCGGACGCCGTAGCCTCCGCGTGCTGCTCGAGGCCCTGTCCGACGGTGTGGGGCCTGCGCCTGCCGCTGTCATCGTGGTGGACGACCGTCACGGGCCTCGTGGTGGCGGCCGGCCGGCCGGGCAGCTCGTAGAGACCCTCGCTGATCTCGACATCGCAGGCTTGAGGGTCGTCAGTTCTGGTGGCGGGGGACCTGCTCGGGCGCGAAATCTCGGTTGGCGCCTGGCCAACACCGAATGGGTGAGCTTCCTCGACGACGACGTCATACCCGACCACGACTGGCGCCGACGGCTCGCTGCAGATCTAGCGGCTGCTGAGGCGGGGACCGCGGGCATCCAAGGCCGGGTCCGAGTGCCACTGCCGACAGAGCGCCGCCCCACAGACTGGGAGCGGGCGACTGCGGGTCTTGCCTCCGCGCGGTGGATCACGGCAGACATGACCTACCGGCGGTCGGCGCTCAGCGCCGTCGGTGGTTTCGACGAACGCTTCCCACGCGCATTTCGCGAGGACGCCGACCTCGGATTGCGCGTCTCGACAGCGCAAGGGACCCTCACCACCGGGCGGCGCTGGGTCACGCATCCGGTCCGCCCCACCGGCGACTGGATCAGCTTGCGCCAGCAGCGCGGCAACGCCGACGACCTGCTCATGCGTCGCCTTCACGGAACGACTTGGCGCCACCGGGTGGGCGCTCCGACGGGACGCCGGTCACGGCATCTCAGCCTGGTGGCAGCGGCCGTGGCGGCGGCAGGCTTCAGCGCTACCCGTCGACCGCGCCTGGCGGGTTGGGCGGCGCTTGGTTGGAGTGCCGGCACGGTGGAGTTCGCTGTCGCCCGAATCGCTCCCGGACCACGTGATTGGCCTGAACTGCGCCGCATGCTCACCACGAGCGCGGTCATCCCGTTCGCCGCGACGTGGCACACAGCGGCCGGTGCGGTGCACCATCGCCAAGCCCCACCGTGGCGGGGTTTACCTGATCTGGTGCTCTTCGATCGCGACGGGACCTTGGTTCACGACATCCCCTACAACGGCGACCCCGCGCTGGTGGCCCCGGTCGACGGCGCTGTCGAGGCGTTGCGCCAGCTCCGTGCTCGCGGAGTGCGCACGGGCGTGATCACGAACCAGTCAGCCGTCGCCACGGGCACGATCAGCTTCGATGACATGCGGTCAGTCAACAATCGGGTGGAAGAGCTCCTCGGCCCATTCGACACCTGGCACGTGTGCCCACACGGCCACAGCGAGGGCTGCGCATGCCGCAAACCCGCTCCCGGCATGGTCA
>JACCZJ010000478.1 GCA_013696065.1 Nocardioidaceae bacterium | reverse complement strand
GCTCAAGACCGCCGACCGCCAGCCGGATGGAGACCTCACGTGGCCGCACGCTCAAGCACCCCCATCGATACCGTCGTCAGCCTCTGTAAGCGCCGGGGCTTCGTGTTCCCTTGCGGCGAGATCTACGGCGGCACCAGGTCCGCCTGGGACTATGGCCCGCTGGGGGTGGAGCTGAAGGAAAACATCAAGCGCCAGTGGTGGCGCTCCATGGTGACGTCTCGAGACGATGTGGTGGGCCTCGACTCCTCGGTGATCCTGCCGACTCGCACCTGGGAGGCGTCGGGCCACCTAGCAGCGTTCACCGACCCGTTGACCGAGTGTCAAAGCTGCCACAAGCGATTCCGGGCCGACCACCTCGAGGAGGAATTCGAGGAGCGCAAAGGCCGCGCACCCAAGGACGGCGTGACCGAGATTGCCTGCCCAAATTGCGGCACTCGGGGAGCCTGGACCGAGCCACGTCCCTTCAACGGCATGCTCAAGACCTTCTTGGGGGTCATCGAGGACGAGTCTGGCCTGCACTACCTCCGCCCTGAGACGGCGCAAGGTATCTTCCTCAACTTCGCCAACGTGATGAACTCCGCTCGCAAGAAGCCGCCGTTCGGCATCGCCCAGACCGGCAAGGCGTTCCGCAACGAGATCACTCCCGGCAACTTCATCTTCCGGACTCGCGAATTCGAGATGATGGAGATGGAGTACTTCGTCGAGCCTGGCACCGACGAAGCGTGGCACCAGACCTGGATCGACCTTCGCACCGACTGGTATGTCGGTCTGGGCATCGATCGTGACAACCTCCGCCACTTCGAACACCCGGAAGAGAAGCGCAGCCACTACTCCAAGCGGACCGTGGACATCGAATACCGCTTCGGCTTCACCGGATCGGAGTGGGGGGAGCTCGAGGGAATAGCCAACAGAGGTGATTTCGACCTCACCCAACACACCAAGGTCTCCGGTCAGGACCTGAGCTATTTCGACCAGGCCACGGACGAGCGCTGGACGCCATACGTCATCGAGCCGGCTGCGGGCCTCACCCGATCCCTGATGGCCTTCCTGGTGGATGCGTATGCCGAGGACGAGGCGCCCAACGCCAAGGGTGGCGTCGACAAGCGGACCGTGCTGCGACTGGACCCGCGGCTCGCGCCGGTCAAGGTGGCGGTGTTGCCGCTTTCCCGCAATGCCGACCTGTCACCCAAGGCTCGTAGCCTCGCTGCCGACTTGCGGCAGGCGTGGAATGTCGACTTCGACGACGCCGGCGCGATCGGGCGTCGCTATCGTCGCCAGGACGAGATCGGAACCCCCTATTGCGTGACCATCGATTTCGAGTCACTCGACGACAATGCCGCGACGGTGCGCGAACGTGACACCATGAAGCAAGAGCGCGTCGGGCTGGACCAGATGGTGTCCTACTGCGCCGAGCGACTCGTCGGCTGCTGACGCGCCCTGGCCGACGGGCAAGGACCTTTTAGGTATCGAGGACTCTGACGTGCCGAGACAGCACACGCACCAGTGGGCAAGGCACCGTGCAACGGCAACGGCAGCGCTCGCCGGTACCTGCTTGCTGTGGCTGACCGGCTGCACCATGTCGACGACGAAGCCGCAGGTCCAGGACAGCTCGACGCCAGCTGCCAGTGTCCCGGTGACGACCGCTCCGGTTGCTACGACCGCACCGGACGGCACGACCCTGCCCGGCACCGAACTAGCCGTCGGTGAGCGGGCCGTGGTGCGGTACGAGCCCGATCGCAAACACCGGGCCGTGCTGGCCATCTCGGTCGCCAAGGTGGTGCGCGGCAAGGTGCAGGATCTCGAACAGTTCAATCTGGGCGAGGACACCAAGCGCTCGTCGGTCTACTACACGACGCTGAAGGTCCGAAAACTGGGTGGTGGCGACGTGTCGGGTGAATGGGTGACTGTCTACGGTGCGGTCTCGAAGACCATGGTCGTGCCTCCGGTCACCTTCGCATCAACCTTCGCGCGGTGTGACTACCAGCCCCTGCCGTCGCGGTTTCGAACAGGCGAAAAGGCCACCCTGTGCATGGTGATGCTCGCCCCCAAGCGGGGCAAGATCTCGCACATCCAGTGGCGTCCCGCGGACGGTTCCGCGCCGATCTCGTGGAGCGCGCGGTGAAGCTGGGACCTCTCGACGTTTCACCGCCCGTCGTTCTCGCCCCCATGGCCGGGGTGACCAACGCGGCGTTTCGGTCGCTGTGCCGAGAGCAGGGCGCCGGGATCTATGTCTGCGAGATGATCACGAGCCGCGGCCTGGTCGAGGGTGACCAGACCACACTCGACATGCTCGTCTTCGATCCCGGTGAGACCGTTCGCTCAGTCCAGCTGTACGGCGTGGACCCGGCGCACATGGGGCGCGCCGCCGAGATATTGTGCGCCGACTACGGGGTAGGTCACATCGACCTCAACTTCGGTTGTCCGGTTCCCAAGGTGACTCGCAAGGGCGGGGGAGCGGCGCTGCCCTGGAAGCGTCGCTTGTTGGGCGCGCTCCTCGAGTCGACGGTAGCGTCGGCGGCCCGGTATGGGGTCCCCGTCACGATGAAGACTCGCAAGGGCATCGATGATGACCACCTCACGTTCCTGGAGGCCGGACACATCGCCGAGGAGTCCGGCTGCGCTGCCATCGCGTTGCACGCGCGTACGGCGGCGCAGCACTATTCGGGGGCCGCCGACTGGGAGGCGATCGGGCAGCTGGTCGACCATGTCGGCATACCTGTGCTGGGAAACGGTGACATCTGGGAGTCGTCCGACGCGCTGCAGATGATGGCCATGACCGGGTGCAGCGGAGTGGTGATCGGGCGCGGCTGCCTGGGCCGGCCGTGGCTCTTCCG
>JACCZJ010000473.1 GCA_013696065.1 Nocardioidaceae bacterium | reverse complement strand
GTCGAGACCCCCCCGATATCCCACCGGTCACACGTCGCGAACAGCGGGAGCAAGCCGATGGACGCGTGTTCGGCTGCGTGGGCTGCTCCCGGTATGTCGCGCGGATCCACTCCGCTCGAGCTCAGCTGGACGTCGTCGAGGGTCCACCACACGGCATTGGTGGTCAGCTCCCGGATGGGCAAATCGAGTGGCTCCTCGCCCAGCACCTCGCCGGTCAACGACCTCTTCTTGAGGAATGAGACCACCTGAGACGAGACCTCGACCGCGCCGAACGTCAACGTCGCACGTCCCCATGAGGTGGCGACGTGGGCGCCGAGCACCCGGATGTCGGTGAGCTCTCGAGCGTGGGTCGAATAGTCGGGCCGAGCCAGGTCGACGACGGCGACTCCCTCGGCCTCGTCGAAGGCAGACACCAAGAAGGTGTCGCCCTGGTGGAGGTAGACGGCGCCGGCATGGACGGTCGCATGGGCAGAGCTGACATCGACGGTGCCGATCAGCCGCCCGGTGGCACCCTCGATGATGCGGACCGGGTTTCCTCCACTGGAGCGGATGTCGGCCAGGTCAGCCGCTCGGTCCCGTCTCGTCCAATACCAGCCTCGGCTCCGTCGCCGTAGATAGCCGGCTGCTTCCAGCGACGCGACCACCGCTTCCACGTCCCCGTCGAAGATCTCGAAATCGGACTCGACAAGAGGCAGCTCCTGGGCGGCTGCGCACAGGTGCGGTGCCACCACGTAGGGGTTTGCGGGGTCGAAGACACTCGCTTCAACCGGTGCCCCGAACAATGCCTCCGGATGGGTGACGAGATAGGTGTCCAAGGGGTCGTCGCGAGCCACCAACACACCGAGGCCCCCCTGCCCCTCCCGACCAGAGCGTCCGATCTGCTGCCACATCGAGGCTCTGGTGCCGGGGAAACCCGCCATCACGACGGCATCCAGTCCGTCGATGTCAATGCCCAGCTCCAGGGCGTTGGTGGCCGAGACCGCAAGCAGCTCTCCGCTCTTCAGCTGTTGCTCCAGGGCGCGCCTGTCCTCGGGAAGATAACCACCGCGATACGGCGCCACCCGCCGAGCCAGGTCGGCATCGACCGCGGACAACGCGTTCTTGACTTGCATGGCCACGGACTCGGCGCCTCGCCGGCTCCGCACAAACGCCAGGGTGCGCACGCCGTCCGCGACCAAGTCGGCCACCAGGTCAGCGGACTCGGCCGCGGCTGACCGTCGTACCGGCGCGCCATGCTCGCCACGCACAGAGCTGAGGGGGGGCTCCCAGAGGGCGATGGCGGTGCGACCGCGTGGCGAGCCGTCATCCGTTACCGCCGTGACGGGTCGGCCCACAAGGCGGGAGGCCGTGATCTCAGGTGTGGCCGCTGTCGCTGACGCCAGCACGAAGGTTGGGTCAGCGCCATAGTGGGCGGCGACGCGTCGCAACCGGCGGATGATCTGCGCGACATGTGCTCCGAAGATACCTTGGTAGTGATGGCACTCGTCGACGACGACATATCTCAACGAGCCCCAGAACGACGCCCAGCGGGCATGGCTCGACAGCATCGTCCGATGCAGCATGTCGGGGTTGGTCAGCAAGTAGTTGCCGTGATTGCGGGCCCAGTCCCGCTCCTCCCGAGACGAGTCGCCGTCGAAGGTGGTCGCCCGCACCCCGGGAACACCAAGACCTGTCATGGCGGCGAGCTGATCGTGAGCCAGCGCCTTGGTGGGAGCGACATAGAGGACCGTGTCACCCCGGGCGCCTGGCCGCTCGACACTGGAGGCGATCGCCGAGAGGGTGGGCACCAGGTAGGCAAGCGACTTGCCCGATGCCGTACCTGTGGCGATGACGGTATGGCGTCCAGCCCATGCCAGCTCGGCAGCCGCGACTTGATGGCTCCACAACGCCACAACCCCTCGTGCCGTGTACGCAGCGCTCAACCCAGGGTGCGCCCAATCAGGCCAGTTGGCCAGCTGTGCATCACGCTGGGGCCGGACTTCGAGGTGTGTCAGGCGGTCGCGTCGAGCCGCGGGCGCGGCCAGTCGCAGCACCGCTGCTTCCGGATCGAACACCCGCCGAGCTTGAGACACGATCGGTCATTTTCGCACCCTTGGCGAGACCCTCGGTGATGCGGTCCCCGGAGGGTCGGGAGCTGCGAGCACCTCAGGGGTCGCTAGACTCCGCGCCACCGCCTGTATCACCGACTCGGTGAAACCCGCAGGCCCATACTCTCGACCGCAGAGTCCCAGAGGGACACGACACGTTGGTCGGGTGAACAAACAATGAGCCATCGGTGGCTTAGTGGAGGTATCGGATGTCGGGGCTAACCCTTGCCGAGACGGGTGCGGACGTGTCCCTATCCGGCGGCAACACCACTCTTGTCGTGATCGTGGCGGCCATTGGCGTCGTGGCGTTGGCAATGGCTGCGCTGTTTCGCAAAGAGGTGCTCTCTGCGCCAGAAGGCACCGAGAACATGCGGGCCATCGGTCAAGCGGTCCAGGAGGGGGCTCAGGCCTATCTGACCCGCCAGTTCAGGACGCTCGCGGTCTTCGCGGCCATCGCGTTCGCGCTGCTGTTCCTGCTGCCCGGCGCCACCGACGTGCGCATCGGCCGTTCCCTGTTCTTCCTGGTCGGAGCCGGCTTCTCGGCAGCAATCGGTTATATGGGGATGTCGCTGGCGGTCAAAGCCAACATGCGAGTAGCGGCCGCCGCACAAGACGAGGGACGCGATCCCGCCATGCGCGTCGCCTTCCGAACCGGAGGCGCCGTCGGTATGGCCACCGTGGGTCTTGGGTTGCTCGGCGCTGCCTCGGTCGTCCTCATCTATAGGGCCGAAGCGCCAATCGTCCTCGAAGGCTTTGGCTTTGGAGCCGCGCTGCTCGCGATGTTCATGCGTGTCGGCGGCGGAATCTTCACCAAAGCAGCCGATGTGGGCGCCGACCTTGTCGGCAAGGTAGAGCAGAACATCCCCGAGGACGACCCGCGCAACGCAGCCACCATCGCCGACAACGTGGGCGACAACGTCGGTGACTGCGCCGGTATGGCGGCCGACCTGTTCGAGTCGTATGCCGTGACCCTGGTGGCCGCTCTCATCCTCGGCAAGGTCGCCTTCGGTGCCGAAGGCCTCGTCTTTCCGCTGATCGTGCCCGCCATCGGCGCCCTCACCGCCATCCTCGGCGTCTACATCACCAGGCCACGCGAGGGCGAGCCGGGGCTCGTCACGATCAACCGGGCGTTCTATATCTCCGCCGGTATCTCCGCGGTGCTCTCCGCGATCGCGGCCTTCACCTACTTGCCAGGCAGCTTTGCCGGACTCACCGACGCATCGAGCGGGTCCGGGGCGATCACCGACTTCGTCACCGGAAACCCGGCCGCTGCCGAAGGTGACCCCCGAGTGATCGCGCTCATCGCAGTACTGATCGGGATCGCGCTGGCAGCGGTCATCTTGGCTCTCACCGGCTACTTCACCGGCACTGAGCACCGCCCCGTCAAGGACGTGGGCAAGACCTCACTGACGGGTGCGGCGACGGTGATCCTGTCCGGCCTCTCGGTCGGTTTCGAGTCGGCGGTCTACACCGCCATCGTCATCGGCAGCGCCGTCTACGGCGCTTTCTTGCTGGGTGGCGGCTCGATTGTGGTCTCGCTGTTTGCCGTCGCCCTGGCGGGTTGCGGTCTGCTCACCACCGTGGGCGTCATCGTGGCGATGGATACCTTTGGCCCCGTTTCGGACAACGCACAGGGCATCGCCGAGATGTCGGGCGATGTGGACGAGCGAGGGGCTGCCATCCTCACCGAGCTCGATGCGGTCGGTAACACCACGAAGGCCATCACCAAGGGCATCGCCATCGCGACGGCGGTGCTCGCCGCCACCGCACTCTTTGGCTCCTTCACGGATGCGGTCACCGGCGCGACTCTCGACCTCGTTGACGACGGCTTCGAGGGCGCTGGCCTGAGTAGCACCGAGGCCCAGGGCCTGGGAGGGGTCATCAACATCGTCGATCCGGCCAACTTGGTTGGTCTTTTGATCGGCGCCGCGGTCGTCTTCCTCTTCTCTGGGTTGGCGATCAGCGCGGTGGGTCGCGCGGCCGGGGCTGTGGTCTACGAAGTCCGCCGCCAGTTC
>JACCZJ010000470.1 GCA_013696065.1 Nocardioidaceae bacterium | reverse complement strand
CTTGACGTCAGCCGGCTCGCCCAGCTCGCCCTGGCCCTACCGCTCGCGGCGGCTGTCACCCTTGGCGCGCCCGCAACCACCGGCGCCGCCCCAGCCATCACCGCCGCCAGCCCAACTTCAGGTGTGCAGCCGCTCGAGCGCGCACACGCGCACAACGACTACGAGCACGAGCGGCCGGTGCTTGACGCGCTCGCCCACGGATTCACCAGCCTGGAGGCCGACGTCTACCTCGTTGACGGCCAACTGCTCGTCGGGCACGATCCTGTGGACCTCGACCCGGAGCGGACCCTTCAATCGCTCTATCTCGACCCGCTGCGCCGGATCGCCCACCGCAACGGCGGCTCGGTATACCGGAAGTGGGATGGTTCGCTCCAGCTGCTGATCGACATCAAGAACACGGGAGCGGAGACCTATGCGGCGATCGACGAGGTCCTGCGCCACTATCCCGATATCATGACGCGCTGGACTGGCGACCGAGTGCATGAGCGGGCCGTAACGGCAGTTATCAGCGGCGACCGCCCCCGCGCACTGATGGAGGCGCAGCGGACCCGGTTCGCCGGCTACGACGGGCGGCTGTCCGACCTCGGCAGCGGCACGTCCGCCAGTTTCATGCCGTTAGTCAGCGACAACTGGACTAGGCACTTCACTTGGCTCGGTGTCGGGCCGATGCCCGAGGCGGAGCGGCAAAAGCTGGTGCAGATCGTCGAGCGGGCTCACGCCGCCGGGTACCGCGTCCGCTTCTGGGCGACCCCCGACCTGGACACCGAGGCTCGAGAGGCCCTGTGGCGCGAGCTGGTCGCTGCCGGGGTCGACCACATCAACACGGACGACTTGGCCGGCCTACAAGAGTTTCTGCTCGCGGAGGATCCGGCCGAACAGGACGCCCGCGCAGCCTGACCATTTGGTGCGAGCGAACAGCTTGCAGACGATCTCGGCCCGCCCGGAGGCACCCGGGCGGGCCGAGTTTCTCTTAGGTGTGCAATTCTCGCGTGGGCTGTCCGCTCGGGCTCCCACGCACAAGCGCAGGACTCAACTCTCGGCGAACGAAAGAGATAGCCATGCTTCGTAGGGCAGCACTACTCGCAGGGTCGCTCGTTCTTGCAGGGACCGGGGTGGTCATGCCAAGAGAGGTAGAGGAAGACATCGCGCGAAGCGCGGGGGGAGGCATCGTTGTTTGGGTCATCGGAGACGCTTGCGACAACGACGACGCCGCCATGGACTGCGACGACGTGGGGCGGCTCATCGCCAACGACCTCGAGACGGACGCCGTGCTCGGGCTTGGTGATCTGCAGTATGAGAACGGCTCACTTGCCAACTTCAACCGCTGGTACGACCCCAAGATGGGCGCCGGCAAAGGACTGAAGGGCAAAACGTACCCTGCCCCAGGGAACCATGAGTACCTGACGAATGGAGCCGCCGGCTACTTCGACTATTGGCAGGCACGTGCGGGTGACAGGACGCGCGGCTATTACGGGGTCACCCTCGGCGGCTGGCAAATCGTCGCAGCCAACTCCAATTGTTCCGAGGTCGGCGGCTGTGGAGCTTCCAGCCGGCAGGGCCAATTTATCGCCGCTTACTTGGACAAGGCGGGCAGTTGCGAGCTTGTGTTCGATCACCACCCAGCGTTTTCAGATGGAGGCCATGGCGACTCCTCTGCCGGCAAGGCGCTGTTCAACGTGACGTACCACAACCGAGGTGAGCTCTTCCTGTCCGGGCATGACCACAACTATCAGCGCTTTGCTCCCCGGCGACCGAACGGCACCGTGAGTACGTCGGTGGGTGTGCGGCAGTTCGTCGTGGGGACAGGGGGAAAAGATCTGAGGGGATGGAATCCGAACAAACACCGGACGGAGTACCGCCAGAACAGCAAGTCCGGGGCGCTCCGCCTGGAGCTGACTCCTACCGGATACAAGGCGCGATTCGTCTCGGTAGGTGGCGAGACGATGGACACCACCTCGGGAACCTGTCATGCCTGATCTCACCGCCCTGCGCGGGGATCCGTGCGTGTCCGACAGGCATCCTGGCGTCGTACGACGCAGCCGCTGCCGCATTGCTCGCCGGGCGCAAGCTCGACGTCCTCGCGACTCGCTGACGTTCCGGCAATCGCCACAGTGTGTGGACATCCGGACATGCCGCGTTGACTGCGGGTGGCTCCCACGGGTTTGGCCCTGTCAGAGTCTCAGCGGTTGAGGCACGTGCACACGCAGGCCTTGTTGCCCTCAGGGTCGGCCAGGACGACGAACGACGGAGCATTCTCGTCGTCGACCACTCGCCCACCTGCGGCGACACCGGCGGCGATGCGTTCGTCGGCGACGTCGTGCGGCACCCACAGGTCAATGTGGAAGCGCTGACGCGGCGTCTCGTGTGCGTCGGTGTGCTGAAACCAGAGCACGGGAACCCGTCCACTGGGATCGACAACGTCGTCGCCCATGAGGGAGTCGGGACTCCCGGTCAGGAGGGCGGCCCAGAAG
>JACCZJ010000467.1 GCA_013696065.1 Nocardioidaceae bacterium | reverse complement strand
GCGCCTGATGGGTCGAGAGCAGCTCGTCGAGCAGGTCGTGCATCGGTGCTGTGGAGTACGAGAAGTGCAGCGGGACTGGGCGCTCGGTGGAGCTGACGACGGCAGTTCGGCGGCCGGTACGGCGGCTGAGGTCGGCCTCGAACCGGGACATGTCTCCGAGCGTGGCGGACATGAGCACGAACTGGGCCTGGTTGAGCTCGAGCAGGGGGACCTGCCAGGCCCAGCCGCGGTCGGGCTCGGCGTAGAAGTGAAACTCGTCCATCACGACCAGGCCGACGTCAGCGGCGCCACCCTCCCGCAGCGCCTGGTTGGCGAGGACTTCAGCGGTCGCGGTGACGATTGGCGCCTGAGCGTTGACCGCCGCGTCGCCGGTGAGCATGCCGACGTTGTCGGCCCCGAACGTGTCGCAGAGGGCGAAGAACTTCTCCGAGACGAGGGCCTTGATCGGGGCGGTGTAGAAGCTGCGTCGGCCGTTGGCCAGGGCGGCGAAGTGGGCGCCGACGGCGACAAGGCTTTTGCCGGACCCGGTCGGAGTGGCCAGGATGACGTTCGCCCCGTCGACGATCTCGATCAGCGCCTCTGTCTGGGCCGGGTAGAGCGTGAGGCCTTGCTCGGTGGTCCAGGACTCGAAGGCGTCGTACAGCGAATCCGGGGTTGGGTCCTGGGGGAGCCGCCCAATCAGAGGCGGAGTCGAGATCGCAGACATCGTGCCTCCCATCGTGCCTTGTCGCGTCGTGACCAGTCCGGCCGTGCGCCCATTGCCAGCAGGCTGCGTGACGGCCCCGCTGAAGCGACGTCAGACCTCAGCAAGCGGGCTCCGAGAATCTAGGCCCACCTGAGTCCCATGATCGCGAAGTTTCCTGTCCAGGGTGATGAGCACGGCACCTGTTCTCAGTGCTACAGCGAGATGCAGGGCATCCCCGGCCCGGAGCGCCAGTTCATGTCGGTCGACGAACCGCGCCGCCACCAAGAAGTCGTTCCGTGTCACCGGGACAGTCTCCAGCGATTGAAGCGCCAGCAAACGGTAAGCCTCTAAGGCTCGATTGCGTTCCTCGAGGGCAACGGCCCCGATCCTGGTTTTCAACGAGAGTGCCGAAGAAAACTCCGTAGTCACCCAGTCAGAGACCGCCAGCTGTCCTGCGACCTGCTCGCTGAGCCAGTGCTGGACTGTTTCGGTGTGGGTCTCGGCGGTCAGTGCCGCCACGAGCAGGCTCGTGTCCAGGTAGAGCATGCGTCAGTAGCGGGAATCGTCACGGAGGGAGCGCAGGACGACGCTGGCGCTCTCTTCATGCGGCTCCATGTGTTCAGTCGTCCGGCGCAGCAGGTCGAGGTCGACCCCAAGCCGCGGTCGTTGCTGTGCACGCAGCTCAGCTACAGGCTTGCCGCGCTTGGTGATGGCGATGGTCTCGCCCGCCTCGGCAGCCTTCACCAGTTCACTGAGGGTGGCCTTCGCCTCTGCCAAGCTCACTACGCGATCAGGACACATGCAATCCCTCCAGATGACTAACTAGATGGTCATCCTACCCTCTCACCAGTCGACGGATCAGTTGTGGCGCCCGGACATCCTCACCTGATCCGATGGTCGCGAGGTGCAATGCGTCACAGCTGGGACGCTGCCCCGATCAGCGGGGCCAATCAGTGAGCACTGGGACCAGCCACTCCGTGACTATTGAGGCGTCTGGACTCCGTGAGCTCAGCCGGTCCACCGCCCGCAGCGGGGCACCCGGTGTCGCCGGGCCGTCCGCCGTTTACGGTCAGCGCCGCCAGTGATGTCAGATCCCGAACGCGCAGTCCGGGCCAGCCGTGGAGGAGCTCCAACCACGTGGTCGGCACTGCGGATGCTCCCCAGCGCGCGCCAAGCAACCCACCAGCAATCGCAGCGACGGTGTCGGTGTCATGGCCGATTCGGATCGCCGCATGCAATGCCTCCTGAAAATGCAGGTGAGGAGATGAGGCTGGCTCAGCCTCAGCCAGCGGCTCATGCATGAGCGTGGGCGTGGGCGTGCTGACGATCGCAGCGGTGGCAGCCTGCAGCGCTGTCACTGTGAAACCGTTGGGCGTGAATCGGCTGGGGTCGCACTGTAGCGCGTCTGCTAGCCACCCAGCCCATTGTTGTTGCCGCGCTGAATCGAGGAGGCGATGCCCGGCCAGGAAGTCGAACCGCCCGTCGATGACCGCCACTCGGACAGCCTCCGACCAGATCACGCAGGAGTCACCCGCGAGTGGGTCAGCGTGAGTTAACTCGGCGATGACGCGGGCCGCGTGTGCGGTCCGGTCAGGGTCATCTAGCGAAGCCAGAGCCACCGCCGACGTACGCATCAACGCGCCATTCCCGGCGCTGTGGGCGTGTGCAGCCGTGTAGTCACGCGCCGCCTGCCGGAGCCGCTCACTTGGCCGCCCTTGCAGCCGCTCGGCAGCACCAAGCACCGCGGAGGTTTGTATGCCGATGTCGGCTGGTCCGCTGCGACGCCAAGCCAGGAAGCCTTCGGCTATCTCGTCGAGAGCGTCGACTGTGGTGAGGTCAACGCCGGTCGCCGCCACCTTCGCGATGCACACGGCCATCTGCGTGTCATCACTCCACTCCCCCTGCGCGAAGCCACCCAACCCACCACCGCGCATCTCTGCCAGCTCGTGTGCGCCAGGAGCAGTACCGAACTCGTAGGGCACGCCGAGCGCGTCGCCGCAGGCCTGCCCGAGGAGCACGCCCAAGGCACGATCCAGTTGAGCTTCCGACAGTTCCATCTCGGAGCGATTCTCATCTCTTTGCGATCAAGCAGGCAGTCGGGCAAGCAGAAGTGACCTTCATCGTGTCATCGAGCAGCGGCAATGTGGTGAGATTCGCTCGAAGAAGTCGACGTGCGGGCCGATGTCGGGCGGTACAAGAACCCCAGATATTCCACAGCCTCCCTCGAAACTGGTGGAAAACCGGGGCTAACCGGTGGACAAACAACGGACTTCTGTGCGTAAGTCGCGCGGCGGGCAAAAGACTCAAACTTCTTTGCCGCAAGGGGTTGTGCACTCCCCATGACGGGTGTAGAACTTCCCTCACGCACTGCCGAAAGGGAGAGCGGGATCGGGAGGAAACCGAGGATCCATCCGGTGAGGCGACTCACCGCACCAGCAGGTGACGATGCTGGTGGGATTTGACGGACCGACCGGGAGGATGGGGACGTCACCTCGCCCCATCCAAAACGTGGGGCCCCTCAAACTCATACTTTGAGGGGCCCCACACCTTGTTTCAGCGTCTTTCTCGTGACAAAGACTACCGACGGCGGCCCAGAGGCGGCGCCAGACACGCCGGGCGCGCAGCTGACACAGCACGGATATCAACGTCCGGACATGACCTCAGTTGCTGGCAGCCGGATCACGAAGCGGGCCCCCGCAAGGTCGGCACCCGCCCTCGGTGAGGCGTCCACGCTGATCGCGCCGCCGTGGCGCGCCGCGATGGCACGAGCGATTGCCAGCCCCAGCCCAGTGCCGCCGTCGCTGCGCGCTCGAGCCCCCTCGATCCTGGCGAACCGCTCGAAGATGCGCGCCTCGTGGTCCGGTGGGATTCCGTGGCCGTCGTCGGTGACCGCGATCATGATCTCTGCCGACCTGGCCTCCAGCTCGATTTTCACCCGCGATCGAGCGTGTCTAGCCGCATTCTCGAGTACGTTGCGCATCAGTCGGCTGAGCTCTTGGCGGTTTCCCTGAGTCGGCGCGGGCGAGACGAGCGACGTGTCGAAAACGACAGGCGTCCGCGCTGCCAGCCGTGAGACCTCCTCCAGCACCACCATCTCGAGGTCGACAGGCTCGTCG
Organism: Nocardioidaceae bacterium; assembly: GCA_013696065.1. Classification (GTDB taxonomy): domain Bacteria; phylum Actinomycetota; class Actinomycetes; order Propionibacteriales; family Nocardioidaceae; genus JACCZJ01. The sequence continues at coordinate 4,787 of JACCZJ010000467.1, read as the reverse complement.
AGGCGTATGGGCTGACCAGCATCTTCTTTGGCGAGGAAGAGCAGGTCATGAACGAGCCGTTCCATCCTGTCGCTGTCGACCAGCAGGTCACCGGCCAACGTGGTCCAGTCCACGCCCTGCGGATGTGCGAGTGCCACCTCCAGCTGAGCGCGAAAAGCGGTCAGCGGACTCTGCAGCTCATGGGACGCGTCACCGATGAACTCCTTCTGTCGGCTGCTGGCCGCCTCGAGCCGGTCGAGCATGTCGTTCATCGTCACCGCGAGCCGAGCAACCTCGTCAGCGCTCGGCGGCACAGAAACCCGTCGGTCCAAGGCAGACCCCGAGATGGCCGCCACCTCTGCTCGGATGTCCTCGACTGGCCGGAGCGCTCGGCCCACCATCACCCGAGTCGCGACCGCGAGCACCAGCAACAGAATCGGTATGCCGACGAGAAGCGAGCGGCGTAGCGTCGACACCGCCTCAGAGAGGGACTCAAGGCTGGTCCCCACGAACACCGTGACCTCACCATCGGTCGTAGACGCGCGGAGCACCCACACCCTGAAGTCCTCGGTCTCTGAGTCGTCGGGCACACCACGCAGGGTCCGCACTTCCGGGCCGGAGTCTTCTGGGACGAAGGAGCTGATCGGCCCTTGTCCGACCAACCCACTCGACGCAGCCAGGACTCGGCCCTCACTATCGACCACCTGCGCCAACGAGTCCTCACCGACCTCGGTCAGCAGTTTGGGTAGGGAGCCGTCGGCCGCTTGGTTCGCGAGGTCGACCGCCCTGGCGCGAGAAAGGTCGTCTCGGTTAGATACGAGAGAGTGCTGCAAGGTGAGCAGCAAGCCGGCGGCGGCGGCGATGAGCGTCAGGCCGACTATCACCGAAGCCAGCACTGTGATGCGAGTCCGCACCGACATCCGCGACCACCAGCCCCCCAGTCCAGGGGGAGGCTCATCGACTCCTACCTCCACCTCTGACCTGGCCTTGTCGGCTGCCATCTCAACCGCCACCCGCATCCAGCCGGTAGCCGACGAGGCGCACGGTTTGCAGGCTCTTGCGGCCAAACGGCTCGTCAACACGCTGCCTCAGCTGCCGGATGTAAACCTCGACGATGTTCGGGTCTCCCTCAAAGGCGAAGTCCCACACGTGCTCCAGGATTTCGGTCTTGGAGATCACTTCGCCCGGGCGGCGCATCAAGAACTCCAGCAGCGAAAACTGCCGAGGCGTCAGGGGGATCGGCGCTTCTCCGCGCGCCACCGTGTGCAAGGCGGGATCGAGTTGAAGGTCTCCGGCGACGAGGACGGCGGGTCGTTCGTGACCACCCCGACGCAACAAGGCCCGTAGCCGGGCGACCAAGACGACATACGAAAACGGCTTTGACAAGAAGTCGTCTGCACCGGTGTCGAGAGCTCGGGCCTCGTCGTTGGAACCGACCTTGGCGGTGAGCATGAAGATCGGGGTCCAATTGCCGGCCTCGCGCAACCGCTGGCACAGCTCATATCCAGTGAGGCCGGGCAGCATGATGTCGAGAACGATCGCGTCGTAGGGGTTCTCGGTGGCGAGCCACTCGGCTTCGACACCGTCGAGGGCGGCATCGACCGCGAAACCCTCTGCCTCCAAGCCGCGTTTCAGCGCCCCCACCAGGTGCACATCGTCGTCGACGACCAGGACTCGCATAACACCACGGTGGCACGACGGCGCTGAATCCACGCTGAATTCCCGCTGAATGCATCCCTGGAGCCACCTCGGTGCTGGGCGGCAGTCGAGGGTTCAGCGCAGCTTCGTCATTCGCCGCGCATGGTGGTCGAAGCGCCCGAGAGTCGGGTCGTGAACACTTCAGGAGGAACCATGGCACTCCCACTGAAAGCCCGTAGCTGGTCGGTGGTCGCGACTTCGGCTGCCCTGCTGATGGCCGCTGGCAGCAGCGTCGCCGCCGGCAGCGGTCAGAGCGCATCTCACGAAACGGCGGCCCTCCAGGTCGCACCCCTCGACCCACCAATCATTCCCCTACCGAGCCCAGACTCCTTCGTGCGTCGGATCGACAACCAGTACATGCCCTGGCTGAAGGGAAGTCGCTGGGTGTATGTCGAACACGCCCCAGATGGGGACGAGCGCATCGTGGTCAAGGTGCTTGATCGCACCAAGCGGATCATGGGCATCAGGGCCACTGTCGTCCGTGACGTCGTCACCCTGGACGGTGAGCTGATCGAGCACACCTTCGACTGGTACGCCCAAGACAGGCGCGGCAACGTCTGGTATCTCGGCGAGGCGACCAAGTCGTATGACGATGGACAGGTCAGCACTGAGGGGTCCTGGCAGGCCGGTGTCGACGGAGCCAAAGCAGGGATTGCCATGCTCGGGTGCCCACGGGTCGGGAAGCGGTACTGGCAGGAGTACTACGCAGGCCACGCCGAAGATCAGGGCAAAGTGCTGGACCGGTCGAATCGAGTGGTCGTGCCGGCTGGTAGCTACCGACACGCCCTCATGACCGAGGACACCACACCCCTTGAGCCTCGAGTCCAGGAGTTCAAGTTCTATGCGCCCGGCGTCGGTGTTGTCCTGGAGGTCAACGTCAGCCCCGAACTGGGACGGGCTGAACTCGTCCGCTTTTCAGCCCCTCGTCGCTGATCCATCCGATGGACCGGCTCATCGACTCGGAGACGTCCACCTCCGGGTCGGTGAGCTGTTTCGCGTGTCGACATCGGTGATCGAGTTGACCCAGGTGATCTCGGTGAATCGAGCAAAGTCGTCGTCGGCAGAGACAAGTGGTACCCCGAACTCTAAGCGAGAGTGCCGCGAGGTGGGTGTCAGGCACCAGGGTGGACTGGACGGCGTACTTGCGCACGAGGCCTCCAATGACGGCCGCATGGTGTCGAGTCGCCGTCGGGATCCAGACCACGTCCCGGTCTAACCACGCCGTCACGATGTCCCAGGCGGCCGCCCCCGAGAGCGGCGACTGTGAGGCGCGTGGGTGTGTAGCGATCCGCATGAATGCCAACAAAGAGGGCAGGGCATCCCCACTCGGCTGCGACCGTCAGTTGCCGTGTCAACCAAGTCCTCGCCATGTCATGTTGCGGCAAGGACCTGTCAACGGCATACAGCAATATGTTCGCGACGACGATCATCATCACTCTGCGAGCGCGTCGAAAGCTTCCGCGACATTGGTGACGTCGAGCCGCAAGCCGAGCCCGTGAGTGCGTTGGACGAACTGCTCTTCAGCCACCGAGTCGTGCAACAGTTCCGAGCCTGATCGAGCCAACCGATTCAACACTTCGCTCAAACCCAGCCCGCGCTCTTCCCGCAGCTGTGTGAGCGAGGCAACGATGTCTTCGTCGAGGTTGACGGTCGTTCTCATGGACAACGGCTACATCGTGATGTCAGGCAAGCTGCATCATGATGCGCAGAGCCTGCTGCGGGTGCGCATTACACCTTTGGCGGCGAGGCGCCGAGTGTGGTGACATGAGAAGCGATGCCGACGTACACACTTCGTCGAACGAGCAAGGAGGACACATGCCGAAGACGACAAAGAGGGGCACGCCCAAACAGGACGAGCTGCCCAGCACGCTGAAACGCTCCGATTCTAAGGCGCAACGCACGTTCGCGAAGGCGCATGACTCCGCCGCTGAGCAGTATGGCGACGTCGAGCGAGCCCATCGCGTCGCCTTCTCCGCGCTCAAACACACCCATGAAAAGGTCGGCGACCACTGGGAGCCGAAGGACCACAAGGGCCCGTCGGACGCCAAAGCCGAGGGAGGACGCGGCACTGACGCCGAGACCGCGGGAGGGGTGGATGCCAACGCCTCGAAGAAGCACCTGCTCGACATCGCTCGCCGACTCGACGTCTCCGGCCGATCCAGGATGACCAAGGACGAACTGGTCGAGGGGATTCAAAAGGCCAATGACAGGGCCACCCGAGAGGCCCGTGACTGACCGCTTGCGCTGAGCGGATGGCGCTTACTTGAGCGGGACGAAGGAGTAGTAGCCGATGCGTCGCACCTCGACGCTTCCGGTCTCGTCGCGATCGACGATGTTGAGCCGTCCGCTGACAGGGATCACCATCCGAGCGCCTTTACCTAGCTGCTCAACGAGAGCGTCGGGCAATGAGGAGGCTTCGGCCGAGACGAGGATGCGGTCGAACGGGGCTTGTGACGGCGCCCCCAGCACCCCCGACTCCGCTTGGTGCACGCTGACCCAAGGTTGAGGGAAACCGGACAGGTTGCGGCGAGCCAGGTCCGTCAGCTCGGGGATCAGCTCGACCCCGAACACCTCACCCGTCGACCCCACCAGTTCTCCGAGCAGCGCGCAGGTCCACCCGGAGCCACTGCCCACGTCGAGCACGCGGTGACCCGGATGCGGATCGAGCAGCTGAAGCATCTGCAGGACGGTGGTCGGCTGGGAGTTGGTCTGCTCGTGTCCGATCAGCAACGGACGATCCTCCCCGGCGTGGCGGCGCTGCTTTCTGGGCAGGAACTTCTCACGCGCGACGGCGGTGAAGGCAGCCTCGATGCGGTCGTCAATCTGGTCCATGTCTGCTCCGCTGCCAGTCTGCCGCAGCAGCGACACGACAGCACCCCCGGGATCATGAAACGTGGCTGCATGCCGGTTCGCCGCCCAGTCTCACGGGCCTAGCCTGATAGGGGCTAGCCCATCTCGACGGGTCGGAGCGACCCGGAGAAGTCGATGACGCCCGGCCCGTACTCGTCGACCGCGCGGCGCCATAGCGACTCCGTGACAACCCAGGAGGTGACGTCGACGTCGCCCTCGACGATGTCTTCGCTCGTCGAGGTCACGCCCGGCCACTGCAT